>NZ_JBEPYQ010000098.1:0-27677 GCF_041641335.1 Cohnella sp.
GGAAATGCACCTCCGGGAAATCTTCGACCCGGCGAGCCGTCCCGGAACATCTCGAAGATGCTGCGGAACGGTTCGCCGGGTCGGCGCGCATTCGCGGGAATGCGGATGTTATTGTTCGACGTTCTTCTCGCTCAGCTTGATATTCTTCTGGTGCTGGGCGTAAGTTTCGGCGAAGAGGTGGGTGTTCGTTCCGTCCTTCTTCGTCACGTAATACAGATATTCGGTCTGATCCGGGTACAGAGCGGCTTCGATCGACTTTAAGCTCGGCGTGGCGATCGGTCCCGGAGGCAGCCCTTGATTCAAGTACGTATTATAAGGGCTGTTCACCTTCAGATCCGCTTCGAGCAGCCGCTCCTTCTGCTTGTCAAGCAAGTATTGCACCGTCGCGTCGATCTGAAGCGGCATCTTCTTCTTAAGCCGGTTTTGAATGACGCCGGAGACGATCGGCCGCTCCTCGTCCGCGACGACTTCGCGCTCCACCAAGGATGCGATCGTCAGCAGCTGGTGCACCGTCAGCCCTCGTTCCTCCAGGACTCCCAGCCAATCCTCCGGCAGCTGGTCCAGCTTGCGGTCCAGCTCGGCAAGCATGCGGTTGATGACTTCCGTCTCCGTGCTGCCTGCCTTCATCTCGTAGGTTTCCGGGAACAGGTAGCCTTCCAGCGGATAGCGGAGGCTTCCGTCGCTTGGCAGTCCCTTCGTCCAGATGGACCCGGTCCACAGCTCCGGCTTGTTCGCCGCCTCCATGAACTTCTCCTTGTCCACGCCCGCCTTCTCCGCAAGCCGCTCCGAGATCTGCGACACGGTGAAGCCTTCGGGAATCGTAAACTTGATCGTCTCGGCGGCGACCGTATCCCCTTTGTTCAGCTTGGCCACGATTTCTTCGCGGGTCATGCCCGGCGTCAGCTCGTACTCTCCCGCCTGAAACCGCGAGCCTTCCCCTTCGACCTTCAACCAACTGCTAAAAAGAAAAGCGTTACGGATAAGTCCTTGTTCCTCCAGCAATTCGGCAACCTTCTGGGCGCGCATACCGGAAGTAATCGTGAATTTCACCGGAGCGGAAGCCTCCGGAGCCGGTCTCAGGCCGTTCCATGCATAAAACAGAGCTCCTCCCACCATCGCCAGCACCAGGCTCAGCGCGATCAGGAACGACCAGAGCAGCACTTTCGGCTTGCGCCGCCGCACGGCCGGAACGGAAGTCGTTTTCGCATTCGGCTCTTGCCGGGAAGGCTCGCCGGCGGCGGATCGATCCGCCGCCGATCCCCAGCCCGGGCCCTCCGAACGCGAAGCCGCCGAACGGGACAGCTGCGGCAGCCCGCCGCTCTCGGTCGCCGCCGCCGTTTCCTTCCTGTCCTGCGGCCTGTTGCCGTCGTCCGTCGTCTTGTCTCCGTATATGGATCTCCATCCCGTAGTCGGTTCATCGTCTCTATTCAAGCTATTTCCCCTCCAGCAAACCTGTCGTCACCAAGAAAAAGAGCGGTCGCCCGCTCTTCGATCGATGATCTCTACGGCCGTTCGTCGCTGCCGAACTGCGAATCGTCGAAGGCTTCGGCGACAAGCTCCCATTCTTCCTCGTCCGCGACGGATTCAAGCTCGACCTCGCCGTCCGAATTGGCGACGATTTTGAACACTTCAATCTCGTCGTCCCGCTGCATCTCTTTCGTCTGCAGAACCGCATAACGGCTGCCTCCGACGGACAATTCCGCAGCGATGCGATAAGTCAGAGTCTCGCCGTCGTCGGCGAGCAGTTCGACGCTGTCTCCGTAACGTTCGCTCAACCCAACCGCCGGAGACGGGTCGGCGTCGCGAATATCAGTCATCGGCTTCTCCGAACTCCCCGATCAGCGTATTGAACGTCTCCTCGACCATATCCCATTCCGCCGGATCTTCGATCGGATACAGCTTGATTTCGCCTTCGTTGTCCTCGTCGTAGCGGAAAGCGAACACTTCCTGCTCTTCGTCCCCGTTCTCCTCGGCCGGCACGACCATCATATACTTGCGGTCCGTGCCGTCGTCGAGCTCGAAGCGCATGACAACTTCGAACGGTTCGTCGTTGCCTTCTTCGTCCGTAATGTAGATCAATTCCGCTTCTTCTTCATTATGATTCAAATCCGTCATGGAAGATCCCCTCGTTTCGATACCGAATCAAGATAGCTCTGCAGCAGGATCGCCGCCGCCATCTTGTCGATGACTTGTTTGCGCTTGTTCCGGCTTACGTCCGCTTCGAGCAGCGTCCGCTCCGCGGATACTGTTGTCAGCCTTTCATCCCATAGCCGTACCGGCAATTCTAGCTTTTGCCGAAGCCGTTCCGCGAATGCGATGCAATTTTCCCCACTCGGCCCGATCGTGCCGTTCATGTTCTTCGGCAATCCGACGACGATCTCCCCGACCTCGTACTGCCCGATCAGCTCCGCGATGCGCGCATCCGAATCGGCGACGGCTTTCTTGTCGATCACTTCCAAGCCTTGCGCGGTCCAGCCGAACAGATCGCTCATCGCCACGCCGATCCGTCTTTCCCCGTAATCCAGCCCCATGATCCGCATCGTCAACGGTTTTGCTGAAGATAGAAGCGAACGAGCTCTTCGATCAGTTCGTCGCGCTCCTTCTTGCGAATCAGGCTGCGCGCGTTGTTGTGCCTCGGGATAAAGGCGGGATCTCCGGACAGCAGGTAACCGACGATCTGGTTGATCGGATTGTATTCCTTCTCCACCAAGGCGTCGTGCACCGTGAACAGGATGTCGCGCGACGAAATTTCGCGGGGGTCGGCCACGACATCGAATTTCATCGTTTGATCGAAATGGTTTTTATCCGACGTGCTCATCTCCAGCACCTCGCTTTCAATGGCTAACTCCAAGCTCTTATTCTCATCATAACACAATCTCGGTTCGACAGGAAATTAGTGGCTTACGAAATCTGCGCCAGCACGAGGCCTTCGGCCGCCTTCAGCGCCTCGGACAGCTTCGACGGATCTTTGCCCCCGGCTTGGGCCAGCTCCGGCTTGCCGCCGCCGCCACCTCCGCAGATCGCCGCGACTTCCTTGATCAGCTTGCCGGCGTGGAAGCCTTGCTTCACCAGATCCGGCGTCACCGCGACGATCAGGTTCACTTTCTCGCCTTCCACCGCTCCGAGCACCAGCACCGCAGAGCCCAGCTTCAGCTTCAATTCGTCCGCCATGCCCCGAAGCGCATCCATGCCTCCGGCGTTCACTTGCGCAGCCAGCAGCGTCACTTCGCCCACCTTCTTGGCAGAGGCGACGAGCTCCGCCGCTTCCAGACGGCTCAGCTTGCCTTGCAGCGACTCGTTATCGCGCTGCGCCTGGCGCAGCTCGCCTTGCAGCGCTTCGACGCGTCTCGGCACGTCGGCGACGGAGCTCTTCAACAGCGCGGCCGCGTCTTTCAACAAGCCCAGCTGATCGTCGAGATACGCGTAAGCCTGGCGTCCGGTGACCGCTTCGATCCGGCGCACCCCGGAGCCGATGCCGCCTTCGCTGACGAGCTTGAACAGCCCGATCTGCGACGTGTTGCGCACGTGACACCCTCCGCACAGCTCCAGGCTGTAATCGCCGACGCGGACGACGCGGACGATGTCGCCGTACTTCTCGCCGAACAGGGCCATCGCGCCCATCGCCTTCGCTTCGGCGATCGGCTTCAGGCTGATGTCCAGCTCCGTGCCGATCCAGATCTGCTCGTTGACGCGGCGCTCGATCTCGGCCAGCTCTTCCGACGTTACCGCGCCGAAGTGCGAGAAGTCGAAGCGCAGCCGCTCCGGCTCGACGAGCGAGCCCGCTTGATTGACATGCTCGCCGAGCACGTCCTTGAGCGCCCTGTGCAGCAAGTGCGTCGCCGTATGGTTGCGAATCGTGTCCCCGCGGTCCGAAGCGTTGACCGACGCCGTGAGCGTGTCGCCCACTTTAAGGAACCCGCCGGTTACGACGACCTGATGCACCGGCTGGCCGTGAGGCGCCTTGCTCAGGCCGGTTACTTCGGCATTGACGCCGCTTCCGAACAGCACGCCGCGGTCGCTCACCTGGCCGCCGCTCTCGGCGTAGAAAGGCGTGCGGTCGAGCACGACCAGCACCTTCTGATCGACTCCGGCGACGTCTACGAATTCATTATCCGCCACGATCGCCTGTACGCGGACTTCCGCGGACAGATTATCGTACCCGACGAACTCGCTCTTGTCCGTATAGTCCGCCAGCGGTCCGCCCTGCACCTTCATGCTGTCCGTCTCCTGACGGGCCGCGCGGGCGCGGTCGCGCTGCTCCTGCATCGACTTGTCGAAGCCTTCGCGATCGACGGTCATCCCCTGCTCCGTCGCGTAGTCTTCCGTCAAGTCAAGCGGGAAGCCGTACGTGTCGTACAGCTTAAACGCGTCCGGACCGGTAATTTCGGAACGTCCTTCGGCGCGCGCTTTGGCGCACAGGTCGGCGAGAATCGTCAAGCCGTCGGACAACGTCTCGTGGAAGCGCTCCTCTTCGGTGCGGATCACCTTCTCGATAAATTCGCGCTTCTCCAGCACTTCCGGATAGTAGACGCCCATAATCTCGCCTACGGTCGGCGTCAGCTCCCACAGGAACGGACGGTCGATGCCGAGCACCTTGCCGTAACGGACGGCGCGGCGCAGCAAGCGGCGAATGATATAGCCGCGGCCTTCGTTCGACGGCAGCACGCCGTCGCCTACGGAGAACGCCACGGTGCGGATGTGGTCGGCAATGACTTTCAGCGCGACGTCGTGCTCTTCGTTCGCCTTGTACTTCACGCCCGCGATCGCGCTCGTGCGCTCGATGATCGGCATGAACAGATCGGTGTCGAAGTTCGAATCGACGTCCTGAAGAATGGAAGCGAAGCGCTCGAGGCCCGCTCCGGTATCGATGTTCTTGTTCGGCAGCGGCGTGTAGCTGCCGTCCTTATTGTGGTTGAACTGCGAGAACACAAGGTTCCACACTTCGAGGAAGCGCTCGTTCTCGCCTCCCGGCGTGCAGTCGGGATCGGACAGATCTCCGTATTTGTCGCCGCGATCGTAGAAAATCTCGGTGCAAGGGCCGCACGGGCCTTCCCCGATATCCCAGAAGTTGTCCTCCAGCTTGACGATCCGCTCCGCCGGCAGGCCGATTTTCTCATGCCAGTAGCGATAAGCTTCCTCGTCCTCCGGGTAGACGGTGACGGACAACCGCTCCGGATCGAAGCCGATCCACTCCGGGCTCGTCAGAAACTCCCATGCCCAGGTGATCACCTCTTCTTTGAAGTAGTCTCCGATGGAAAAGTTGCCGAGCATCTCGAAAAAGGTATGGTGACGGCGCGTCTTGCCCACGTTCTCGATATCGTTCGTGCGAATGCACTTCTGCGAGTTGGCGATGCGCGGATTTTCCGGGATCACCCGCCCGTCGAAGTATGGCTTAAGCGGCGCCATTCCGGCATTGATCCAGAGCAACGACGGATCGTTATGGGGAACGAGCGGAGAGCTCGGCTCGATCTTATGGCCCTTGCTGGCGAAGAAGTCCAGCCACTTGCTGCGTATTTCTGCTGCTTTCATCGGTTTCATGATTCGGTATTCCTCCTCGGCTCTGTCGAAAAAAATAAAAAAACGCCCCCAAAATCAGGGACGAATAGCTTCGCGGTACCACCCTGGTTATCGCTTCCGCGGAAGCGATCTCCTCTGACGGGATAACGGTCCTGGCCGGCGGATTTGCATCCGCACTCCGAAGCGAGCTTCCCACGCCCTTCGCAACGAAGATTTTCCCAGCCATGCCTGCGGCGCTGCCGGCGGTATCCGGCGTTCCGGGCAAGAAATCTTCTCTCTGGCGATGCGGACTGCAAGGTACTTATGCTTCGTCAACGTGTTGCGCGATATCGTGTCGCGTAATAGGGTGTTACGTCTCATAAAATTATAGTCAACCCCGTTCGGCGCTGTCAAACGGTTTTTCGATGAATGTAGTAAGCGGACACGTGCTGCACGACCACCTTCATCGCCGCATAGAACGGAACTGCCAATATCATGCCGACGATGCCCGCCAGCTCCCCCCCGATCAGGAGCACGAGAATGATCGTGAGCGGGTGCATTTTCATCGATTTTCCGACGACCTGGGGACTGATGACGTTGCTCTCGAGGTTTTGGCAGATCATGTTTACGACGATGACCATCAGCACCATTTTCCACGAGATTGTCGTAGCCATGATGAGCGCGGGCAGCGCACCGAAAAACGGGCCGAGGTACGGAATAATATCGAACAGAGAGACGAATCCGGCCATCAGCAGCGGATAAGGCATGCCGATGATCAAGTAGCCGATGTACGCGAGCACCCCGACGCAGACGGACACGATCAGTTGACCGCGAATGTAGCTGCCGAGCGCCGCGTCGATGTCCTTCAGCAGCCTTACCGCATGCTTGCGCCTCGCCCGGGGCACGTACTGCAGGGCGGCGCGTTCGAATACGTCCAGGTCCTTCATCATATAGAAAGCGAGAAAAGGCACAATCATCACGATAAACAGCACGTTAACGACGGAGTCGATATTGTTGAGGAAATTCGCGATCCACTGCTCGATCCGTTTCTCCAGCGTCCCGATCGACCGATTGATGCCGTCTCTGACCGCTTCCGGCAGCACGTTGTTGTTGTTGAAACGGTCGACCAGCCCTTGCGCCCTCATCGTCAGCTCGGGCATATGCTCGTTCAACTCCTCCACCTGGTTCATGAACATCGGAATGACGTTCATCAGGATGACGACGGACACGGAGAGGAAGACGGCATAGATGAGCAGCACCGCGGCCGTGCGCGGAACTTTGCGGTCGTGCAGCATGTTGACGACCGGATTCAACGTATAGGAAATGATCATGGCCACGAGAAAAGGAGCCAGCACCGCTTTGAGAAAGTCGTACACCGACATCAGCATCGGACGCACGAGCACGATCAGGAACATGACGACCAGCAGGAGGATCGTGTATACGAGCACCCGAAACAGGCGGCTCTTCGTGAACGTCTCCATCTCCGCACTCCCCCTTAAGACGGCCGCATCCGCAGGACGGGCATTCCCTTCCAGTATATGCACTTGTCCTCCGGCGTAAACCAGCCTCTGCACGGAGCCTTTCGTCGCTTGGCGCGGACGGCCAGCCATAAAAAAAAGAACTCCGCCCTCGTTAAGGGCGGAGCGCTTTTCGCTCTCGATTACATGCCGTTGGCATGAATGTGAGCCGGGATCGGCTCGTCGAAGAACAAATCGTCAAGCGAGCTCAGAGTGCCGTCCTCTTCCACCTGGTAGACCGACATCTTCTCTCCGTTGACCGTCAGCTCGATAAAGCAGCTCCAGCAATAAAATTGATGGGAACCGATTTTACCGATATCTTTGGAACTGCAATTCGGACATCTCATCATCCGTCTTCACCTGTCACTTTCCGCGTAGGCTCTCTCGTCAGAATCCGCTCGTACGATGCCGGCACAAATATCGCATCGTTGCCCAATGTCATCTTGTCCGGCGCTTCGGGCAGAATCAGCTTCCGCCTTCCTTCCAGCACGTCCGCGAGAAAACCGTCCGTCAACTCGTATCCTACTATTTGTGTACCCTCGGACGGCTTAAAATAAACATCCGAGACTTTGCCTAAATATTGTCCTTCAATCGTATAGACCGGCATATCCTTCAATCGGACGACCCCGGAATGGAACGTCCGCAGCAGCTCATTGCCGTTAATGGACGCGACAGCCGCACCGTTGCGAATCAACAAAGCGTCTTCGCCGAGATGAACGATATCTTTCCAGTAGACAATCTTGGACAATTTGCGGAACAGCCCGGATCGCGTATACCTGTCCAACACGATGCCGACCAGCCGCCAAAATTCGTCGAACCACAAATCCTTGATTTTCCCGACGCTCTTGCCGCTCTCGAGCAGCACCGGCAAACCTAGAATGCGCTCCACTTGAAACATGCGGGCTCCTGACCTCAGCGTCTTGTTATGTATTACGCATAACGCGCTGAAATAGTTGCAATAATTTTCGCCATTTTTTCGGCCTGATCTATAGTATTGCCCAAACCGAAGCTGAAACGTACCGCGGAACCGATTCTGTCGGAAGGAAGATTCATGGCCTCGAGCACATGGGAAGGTTTCAGGGAGCCCGAATTGCACGCGGAACCGCCGGAGGCGGCGATGCCCGCGAGATCCAAATTCATCAGCATGCTTTCGGAGGAAATGCCTGGAAAACTAACGTTCAGCACATGGGGAAGCCGGTCGTCCGGATGGCCGTTTACGACGAAACTTCCCGATCCGATCTGCGCGGACAATTGCCTCAGAGCCTCGGCCCTCACGCTCTCGGCGCGTTCCCAGCGACTCGCCCGTTCCTTGAGGGCAACGTCCGCCGCCGCAGCGAAAGCCGCAATGCCGGCGACGTTCTCCGTTCCGGCTCTGCGGCTGCGCTCCTGGGAGCCCCCGTGAAGCAAAGGCAGCCAAGGCGTTCCTCTGCGCACGTATAACAGGCCTACGCCTTGCGGGCCGTTGATTTTGTGGGCGGATACGCTCAGCAGGTCGATCGGCAGCTCGCGCAGATTCAGCGGCAAGTAACCGAACGCCTGCACCGCGTCGACATGCATCAGCGCCTTGCGGCGGCGAGCGAGCTCTCCGATCTCGGCGATCGGCTGCAGCGTGCCGGTCTCATTGTTGCCGGCCATGACGCTGACGACCGCGGTATCGTCTCCAATGGCCGTCTCGGCGTCCTCGAGACTTACCCGGCCGTACTTGTCCACGGGCAGCACCGTCAGCGCGAAGCCTTCGGCCTCAAGCCGGCGGCAGGCGTTCAGCACCGCGTGATGCTCGACCGCCGTCGTGACGATTCCGGTGCGCCCTCTCTCCCGCTGCGCGCGGGCGGCGCCGAACAGCGCCGAATTGTCGCTCTCGGTTCCGCTGCCCGTGAAGACGATCTCCGCCGGGGAACAGCCCAGCAATTCCGCGATCGCATCCCGCGCCGCGGAGATTCGCTCTCTCGCCGCGCGGCCGGCAGCATGAAGGCTGGACGGATTGCTCGGTCCCGCCGACGCCGCTTCCACGTAAGCTTCGATCGCCGCGGGATGCATCGGCGTGGTCGCCGCATGGTCGAAATAAATAGAATTCATTTCTCGAACCCTCACCCTAGATGTAAAACATATAGTTGTCGAGCTTGTCCTCGCCCTTGAACGTGATCAGGTCGTGCAGCGTCGTCGAGTCGAGCACCTTAGCGATGCTGTCGCGAATTCGCAGCCACAGATCGCGCTTGGCCGGATCGTCTTCCTCGGTAAAGTCCACCGGGCTGATCGGCCCTTCGAGAATGCGGATGACGTCTCCGGACGAGATCGTCTCCGGATCCTTCGAAAGAATGTAGCCTCCGTACGCCCCGCGCACGCTTTTGACCAGGCCCGCGTTGCGAAGCGGAGCGATCAGCTGCTCCAAATAATGCTCGGAAAGACCGTTTTTCTCCGCGATGCTTTTTAGTGAAATCGGCCCTTCGCCGAATTTGGCCGCAAGTTCCATCATGATCGTCAAGCCGTAGCGGCCTTTGGTCGAAATTTTCAAATCGAACACCTGCTTTCATCATGCCGTCAGCATAGATTAAGTTGTCTGATACCCGATTGTGAAGATTCCGAACTTGATTACGGAATCGGAATGGAGGGTATCCCCATAATAAATATATGTTATCACAACTATTCTCTTTTTGGGCAAAAAAAACGTGACATATTCATGAAACGCCCGGACGATTGTGAGAAATAACGAGGTTTGTGCTAAAATAGATCCAAGCAGGTTGAAGCAAAAGCCGCCGGGAGGCCCGATCCGCAAACGGGTTGTCCGGAAGGCGGCAAGGAGATGATGCGGATGAACAATCTAGAAGCCTTAACGGCATCGCTGGAGACGCGGTTCCCGGACCCTTCCAAAGTACGCGTCGTCGTCGGCATGTCCGGAGGCGTAGACTCCTCGGTGACCGCGTTGCTGTTGAAAAAGCAAGGTTTCGACGTGGTCGGGGTATTTATGAAAAACTGGGACGATACCGACGAGTTCGGCGTCTGCACGGCGGAGGAAGACGCGGAAGACGTGCGGCGGGTGTGCAACCAGATCGGAATCCCTTATTATACCGTTAATTTCGAGCAGGAATATTACGATAAGGTGTTCGAATATTTTCTCGCGGAATACCGGGCGGGCAGAACGCCCAATCCGGACGTGATGTGCAACCGCGAGATCAAGTTCGGCGAATTTCTGCAGAAGGCGCTGGAGCTCGGAGCGGACGCGATCGCGACCGGGCACTACGCGAGGCTCGAGCAGCGGGACGGCAAATACGAGCTGCTCCGGGGCGTCGACTCGAACAAGGATCAGACTTACTTCCTGCATGCGCTGAATCAGGCGCAGCTGTCTCGGGCCATGTTCCCGATCGGCCATCTGCAGAAGCCGGACGTCCGCAGAATCGCCGAGGAATTCGGCCTCTACACGGCCAAGAAGAAGGACAGCACCGGCGTCTGCTTTATCGGCGAGCGCAACTTCAAAGAATTTCTGAGCCAATACTTGCCCGCCAAGCCGGGCAATATGGTCGATATCGTCAGCGGAGAAACGAAGGGCCGCCACGACGGCCTGATGTATTACACGCTCGGCCAGCGGCAAGGGCTCGGCATCGGCGGCTCCGGCACGGGCGAACCGTGGTTCGTCGCGAGCAAGGACTTGGAGACGAACACCCTGTACGTCGTTCAAGGCGATGCCCATCACAGCCTCTACTCGGTTGGCTTGACAGCCGCCGGAGTCAACTGGATCAGCCCGGACGAGCCGTCCTTTCCAGTTCGCTGCACGGCGAAGTTCCGCTACCGTCAGCCCGACCAGGGCGTAACGCTGAAGCCGCTGGGCGACGGCGCGTACGACGTCGTGTTCGACGCGCCCCAGAAGGCGATCACGCCCGGACAAGCGGTCGTCTTCTACGACGGCGAAGTCTGCCTCGGCGGCGGCACGATCGATAAGGTTCATATGCTGGAGCCTGCCGGAGCCAAATAACGGCGCGTTCCCAACCTGCACTCAGCAAAAAGAGGCCTCACGGCCTCTTTCGTTTTGTATGGCCGACCTGAAGTCCGGTTGGCCTGCTTTGCTGCGGGCTTGTCCCCTTCACAATTCAAGCGCAAGCTTCGCGAGTCGGAATTAACCGATGCGGCTCATCTCGTCGTCGCTGATCTCGAAGTTGTGGTACACGTCCTGCACGTCGTCGTTGTCCTCGAACGCGTCCATCATCTTCATCAGCTTCTCGGCGTTCTCGCCTTCCGCCGCCACCGTGTTTTGCGGAAGCCAGCGAACGCTCGTCGTCTCGAATTTGTAGCCGGCTTCTTCCAGCTTGTTCTTGACCGCTTCGTAATCTTCCGGCGTTGTCAGCACCTCGAAGCTCTCGTCGCTGCTGACGACATCCTCCGCTCCGGCTTCCAGCGCCTCCATCATAAAGCTGTCTTCGTCCGGAGTGTCTTCGTCACGGGCGACGACGAGCAACCCTTTATGATCGAACATATACGATACGCATCCCGATTCGCCCAAGTTGCCGCCGCGCTTGCCGAAAATCGCGCGAACGTCGGACGCGGTCCGATTGCGGTTGTCGGTCAGGCATTTCACCATGATCGCCACGCCTCCGGGACCGTACCCTTCGTACATGATTTCCTCGTAATCGTCGCCGTCCGCGGCTCCGGCGGCTTTCTTGATCGCTCTTTCAATATTGTCGGCCGGCATCTGGATCGCGCGAGCGCTGGCGATGGCGCTTCTGAGTCCGTAATTGGATTCAGGATTCGGCCCGCCCCTGCGCGCTTGCACGTAGATTTCGCGTGCCAGCTTCACGAAACGATTGTTTTTAGCTTGGTCCGCCTTGCCTTTACGGTCGGCGAACAGCTTGAATTTTGGCATGACTTTGTACCCCCGGGGAACATAAGTATCGATAAAAATCACCAATAAGTTTACCATTTTAGCGGCCTTACGGTCAAAGGGGGTGCCGAGAACCCGTATTCTGGAGCAGGTCACCCCCACGACTTTTCCCCGCGACGCTCCCTTCCGGCCGCCGCAAGCATGCCACGCAGAGCAGGCAGAGCCCGGCAGTCGACCATATAAAAACAGCAAAACCCCCGGTAGATCGTGGATCACCAGGGGTTTTGCCGCTGTTTCGTGATATGAGAAGTAAGTCCGCTCGCGGAACTTACAGTTTAACCACGTTAGAAGCTTGAGGACCGCGATTGCCTTGCGTAATTTCGAATTCGACTTCTTGGCCTTCTTCCAAAGTTTTGAAGCCTTCGCCTTGGATGGCGGAGAAGTGAACGAATACGTCGTTGCCGTCTTCTACGGAGATAAAGCCGTATCCTTTTTCTGCGTTAAACCATTTTACTGTTCCTCTCAAATGAAAAACCTCCTAAAATCTCGCCGTCGATCGGCGAATACGATGATTATAACCGAAATTACCCTTTTCTGCAAGATATTCAGGCCGCCTAAAACGGGTTCCAACCGAACGTCTCAGCCCGTCGGACCGGCCTTTTTCACCAGTTTCAGCAGAGGGCTGCGAACCGGCGTAAAAGGCAATCCGGCCGGGAGGAACTCATGGGAAGCGATCTCCTCCAGTTCTCCAAGAACCCGCTCCATATAAGGGTATTTTTCCCACTTCAATGTGACAAGCGGATATATTCTTAGCTCCCCACCGGGACGAAGCACGCGGATGAGTTCCCGCAGCGCGGCCGCATGGAAGCGCTCGTCGAAGGTGTCGGCGTACAGAAACAGAAAGTGGCTGCACAAGGCCAGTTCGAACGTATCGTCCTCGAAAGGCAGACTGGGAAGAGCGGCCGCGAAGTACCGGGTCCAAGCGTCTTCCCTGCGGAAATCTTCAGCGAACAGCGCCATGGAGCGTTCCCGGATTTCGCGCTGGCGTTCCGGGGAGCCATAATAGCTCCAATCGAAGCTTGCGACCATCGCAGCGATCTTGGCCGAAGCGACCTCGATCTCCTTGTATCCCGTCGCAATGATCTCGTCCGTGAGTCCTTCATAGAAGGGATCCGCAGCCATCGCCCGCACGCCCTTCGCGTGCAAATTCGCGGTGAAGGAGGAGGCTCCTCCCGCGACGTCGAGCACAGGTCCCTTCAGATCCGCAGGCTTCAACCGGAACATGGCGCAATACTCGTCGAACGAACGGCAGGTCGAGGCGACACCCGTCTGCGGGTACGCCGGCACGGCTTTTTCATTTGTCATTCGATTCTCTTCTCCTCTCGTCTCGTCAAACTCGTCTCAACTCGTCTAATTGCTCCATCCGCCCTCGGCGGATTTCTATGTAGATTCCCATAGTCGGCCGCTTCTGTCAACCCTCGATTTTCCAGCGTTACATTGATTTCTCTGTAGAACTCTTCTATGATGAAAAAAACGGCATTAGCTGCCCTAGCCCAGGAGTGTCCTATGTTCGCCAAACATACCGTCTATAAGCACGACAACTACAATATGCTGACTGTAGAAGTTCAAGGCAAAACGCTTGTCGTCCGCGAAATATCCGAGCAATGGGGCGAAACCTGCCACCGATTCCTCAGCCGTCCGGAGATGATGGATTGGGCCGGGAAGCGGTTTCTGCCCGAGGACTTCCCCGACGGCGAAGAAGGACTGCGCAACACGCTGGAGAAATTGAAATCGATCTAACCCGGTTCATTCCGAATAGTTACGATTGCAAAGGAGTCCGTCCCCGATGAATACCGAAGCCACTCTTATCTTTATTATCTCGTCTTTCTCCTTAGCCGTCGTACTGATCCTGACCCGCGACCGCCTTCCCGATCGAATGCGCCGACCGATGGCCATCCTTTCGATCGTGCTCGTGCTGTTCGCCTTTTTCCTGATCGTGTATAACTTCTTCATTATCGGCGCCTAGCGAGGGCATACTACTCCGGAAACTTATTCCAACACCGGAGGCCCGCCATGAGGAAGTTCGTCCTGCCGCTGACCGCGTCGGTCGCGGTCCTGTCTTTGCTGTGCACCGCCGTCTCGGCCGATTACGATCCATCATTCAGGAGGTTGAATATGTCCATGAAACAAGTCGCCGTCAGATCCGAAGTGCCTCAGGAGCACCGCTGGAAGCTCGAGGACCTGTATTCGAACGAGCAAGCCTGGGATGCAGAGTACAGTCAAGTCAAGAAGCTGATCGGCGAAATCGCCGGCTACCAGGGCAAGCTGAAGGACGCCGACGCCATCGCCCGCTGTTTTGCGCTCGACGACGAAATCTCCCTGCTGACCGAACGTCTCTACGTGTACGCGAACATGCGCCATCACGAAGACATGGCCGCTCCCAAGTATCAAGCGCTGTCCGACAAATCCAAGAAGCTCGGCGTGGAAGTCGGCGAAGCGACTTCGTTCATCACGCCCGAAATTCTCAGCCTGTCCGAGGGCCAGCTCACCGAGCTGATCGCCGATTCGTCGCTGGCCAAATACAAGCGCTCGCTGGAAGAGATGCTTCGCCAGAAGCCCCATACGCTCTCCAAGAACGAAGAAGCGCTGCTGGCCCAAGTCGGCAACGTATCGCAAGCGCCGGGCACGATCTTCGGCATGCTGAACAACGCGGATCTGAAATTCCCCAAGATCAAGAACGAGCAAGGCGAAGAAGTCGAGCTGACGCACGGCCGCTACATTCAGTTTCTGGAGAGCAAAAACCGGGACGTCAGACGGGAAGCCTTCCAAGCGATGTACGACACGTACGGCAAATGGCGCAACACGCTGGCCGCGACCTTGAACGCCAATGTGACGAAAAACCAGTTTTACGCCAAAGCCCGGAATTATCCTTCCGCCCTGGAAATGTCGCTGTTCGGGGACAACATCCCGCAATCGGTCTACGACAACCTGATCTCGACGATTCACGAATTTTTGCCGCTGATGCACCGCTACATGGAGCTGCGCAAGAAGCTGCTTAAGCTGGACGAATTACATATGTACGATCTGTTCGCTCCGCTTGTCGAAGAGTTCGACCTGAACATCACCTACGAGGAAGCGAAGAAAACGGTGTACGACAGCCTTGCGCCGCTCGGCGACAACTATCGCAAAGTGCTGCAAGAAGGCTTCGACGGAGGCTGGATCGACATCTACGAGAACCAGGGCAAGCGCAGCGGCGCGTACAGCTGGGGCGCCTACGGCACGCACCCGTACGTTCTGCTCAACCATAACGACAACCTGAACAGCATGTTCACGCTCACGCACGAGATGGGCCACGCCCTTCACTCGTACTTCTCGGACGAGAGCAACGAGTACCGCGACGCGCAGTACACGATCTTCCTGGCCGAGGTCGCTTCCACGCTGAACGAAGCGCTGCTGATGGACTATCTGCTGGGCAAGTCGACCGATCCGAAGGAAAAAATGTACCTGCTCACCTATTACGCCGATCAATTCCGCACGACGGTGTTCCGTCAGACGATGTTCGCGGAGTTCGAGAGAATCATTCATGCGAAAGCGGAGCAGGGCGAAGCGCTGACGCCTCAAGAGCTCAGCTCGATCTACTACGACTTGAACGTGAAATACTACGGCGAGGGCATGGTCGTCGACAAGGACATCGAGATGGAGTGGGCGCGCATTCCCCATTTCTACACGAGCTTCTACGTCTTCAAGTACGCGACCGGCTTCTCTGCGGCGACGAGCTTCGCGAAGCAGATTCTCGACGAAGGCCAGCCCGCCGTCGACCGTTATCTCGGCTTCCTGAGAAGCGGCGGGAAAGACTACTCGATCAACATTCTGAAGAAGGCCGGCGTCGACATGTCTTCGCCGGAGCCGATTCGCCAGGCGATGAGCGTGTTCGAAGGCCTGATCGAGCAGATGGAGCAACTGACGAAATAACGAAGGGCCGATCAATAAGCGTTACAAGTTGCTATGAAAGATAATCGACGCTAAAGGTGCAAGGGGTATGTACCTCCCTCCGATGCTATACGCTCCTGAACTCTGAATGGGTAAACCCGTTAATAGGTGATTTCAGGAGCGTATGAGGCAGTCTCCGGGAGGCACATACCCCTTTCTTTAAGTATCGATTATCTTAAGCAACTCCGCTTGCAGATCAGCCCTTTTCTCCTATTTCCAACAGTCGCTTCCAAGCTTCCAGACGGTCTTCCAGCCCCCGATAATCCCGCGTCGGAATCGGGCTTGTCGACGGCAGCCGCAGCAGCTCCCGCTTGCGAACCTCGGGATGTTCGCCGAAATGCTTGTTCAGTTCCGAGAACGACTTCGTGCCGTTGCAGACGATCGCGCGCACGTTCGGGTAAGCGGCCAGCAGGCCCGGGATATCGTTCGGAATCGCCTCCCGGATTTCGCTGTCCAAGCTGCCCTTCCGCTCGCAGCTGGCGATCGTATCCCACAGAGCGACGCCGCTGCGGAGCGCGAACGCGATCCGACTGTCGTAGCTCTCGTCGGGCTCTCCCCCGTCGCCGAACAAAGCGTATAAAATCCGCCACATGTAATTGCGGGGATTCCAGTAGTACCGGTGAGCCTTGAGCGACGCGGCGCCCGGCATGCTGCCCAGAACGAGCATTGTGCAGCCTTCGTCGATGATCGGCGGGAACGAATGAACGATCACGGTCCGCCCTCCTTTCCTGTGCCGATATTCTCCCCTCATCATAAGCCGCATACGCCAAAAAGCGCAAATCCCCCGAGGAAGATTTGCGCCGGGTCCTGCCGCAGCCGAAGCCTGTCCGGCGTTTCGCAAGGAATCAGCCTTTGACGCTGCCCGCGGTCAGACCTTCGATGATGGTCCGCTGCAGGAACGCGTAGATCACGATGATCGGAGCCACGCTGATGACGACGCCCGTAAATACGAGCGGGTAACTCGTCTGGAATGCGTCGCGGAAACCGACCATCCCGGTAGGAAGCGTCTTGAGCGCGTCTTTGCTGATAAAGAAGTTCGCGAGTAAGTACTCGTTCCAGTTGCCGAGCAAGTTGATGATGAAGACAGTCACGAGAGCCGGCATTGTCAAAGGCACAATAATCAGGATGAACGAGCGGACGACTCCGAGTCCGTCCACGATCGCCGCTTCTTCCATCTCGGACGGGATCGCCTTCATGAAGGCGACGATCAGCAGTACGCTGAACGGAAGCGCGCCGGCCGTATAGGGCAAATACAGCGCCCAGTGCGTATCGAGCAGTCCCAGCTTCTGAATGAGAATGTATTGCGCGATGAACAAGACGTTCCCGGGAATCAGCATGCCAAGCAAAATGAACTGGTAGATCGCTTTGCTGACCTTGACGATTCTCATACGGGCAAGGGCATAAGCCGTCGCCGCCGCGATAAGAATCGAGGATACCGCCGAACCGACCGCCAAGTACGCGCTGTTGAAGAAGTACTTGCTGATTTTCGCTTGGCTCCAGGCGTCCGCGTAGTTGTCGAATGCCATCTGCACCGGGAACCCGAACGGAGCGTTAACGATCTGGTCGTTCGATTCCTTCAAGGACGAGAACACGACAAATACGAACGGGAACAAAATGACGAAGACGTAGACGAGCAGCACCAGATGGGGCAAGATCTTTTTGATGACTTTTGGCATTAGTACTCGATCCTTTCCTGCCGTCTGGCAAATACGATTTGGTAGATCGCCGTCAGCAACAAGGCAATCACGAAGATCATAATCGAAAGGGCGGTACCGTAACCGTATTGACCGTATCTAAGCGCTTTGTTAACCATATACGAGGCCATAACCTCGGTCGCACCCGCAGGTCCGCCGTTCGTCATGACGAGTACGATGTCGACGACGCGCATCGCGCCGGCGATCGAAAGCATAACCACTACAGATATAACGGGCATAATGAGCGGCGTCGTAATCCGGTAAGCTCTCTGGAATCCCGTAGCTCCGTCGATCTCCGCCGCTTCGTTGATTTCTTTCGGAATAGCCAGAATGGCCGCAAGTACCAGCACGATGTAGAAACCCATCCATTGCCAGGCGTTAGTGACGAGAATGGACAGCATCGCCCATTTCGTATCCGACAGCCAGTAGATCGGCTCAAGGCCGAACCAGCCGAGGAAATTGTTGAACAATCCGATACTCGGATGATACATGAAACCCCACAAAATCCCGATAATCGAAGTCGATAGGATGGACGGAAGAAATACCGTCGTCTTATAAAATCCTTGGAGACGTTTAACCCCGCTGATGAGAAGAGAGAATAGAATAATGAGCGGCACTTGCACGAAGAGCGAAAACAAAATGAAGTACATATTGTTCTTTACGGAAATCCAGAAATCCTCGTCGTTAAAAGCTTTCACGAAGTTATCTAAACCGGTGTACTTGGCCGGCGTCAAGCCGTCCCAGTTCGTCAGCCCGTAGAAAACCGATTGAAGAACGGGATATACGAAAAACAGACCGTACAATCCGAGCGTCGGCAGGACGAAGAGCAGGTATACATATGGATTTCTCAGTGTTTTGTTCATGGTTCCCCCACCCTATGACGTGAGAGAGGCACCGCCCGCCCGGGCAGACGGCACCTCGTCGTCATCGCTATTCAGACTATTTCAATGCTGCCAGTTCCGCATCCATCGCTTTTTGAATTTCTTCAGCCGCTTTTTCCGGAGTGGCTTTGCCGGCGATCAGGTTCTGGATTTGCTTTTCGAACTCGCCGTTAACCGTACCCGGAACGAGGGAGTCGAAGTGCGGGAATACTTTGCCTGCTGCCGCGTTGGTAGCCAGAACTTGCTGCATGATCGGATTGTCGGAAGTCAGCTTGGAAGCGTCGACCTTCATGGAAGGCAACACGCCGTCTTCCTGGAATCCGCGAACTTGATACTCTTCCGTGTACAGATGTTTGATGAACGCTTTGATAGCCGCTTTTTCGTTGTCGTTCACGTCGGCGGAGAAGCCGTAGCCGTTGTTTTGGTTGTAGTTGACCGCGGATTGGTCGCCTTTGCCGCCCGGTACGGCAGGCATTGCGATGTAGCCGACTTTGCCGTTCAACGCGCCGCCTACGCCGTCCGCGTTAAACGTAGAAACTCTCCAAGTACCGTCGAACAGGAAGCCCGCTTTGCCAGCGACGAATTCGTTCGTTTGGCCCGTGTAATCGATGCCGAGCTCGCCTTTGGTGAAGTAGCCTTTGTCGACCCACTCTTTGTATTTCGCCAGAGCGGCTACGACTTCCGGCTCCGTCATTTTGCGGGAACCGTTGGCAACGCCTGCTTGAATGTCTTCGCCTGCATAACGCGGGATGAGCGTGTTCAGCAGCATGAACGGTACCCATGCGGCTTGCGAACCCATCGCGATCGGCGTAATGCCTTTGCCCTTAAGCGTCTCGAAAGCAGCTTCGAGCTCGTCGAGCGTCTTCGGAATGGCGATGCCGTTGGCATCCAGAATTTCCTTGTTGTAGAACCAGCCTTCGGAGCCGGCGCCGATCGGCAAGCCGTATACTTTGCCGTCTACGACGAAGGTCGAGTAATCCGTGAATTGCTCTTTGATTCCGAGTTCGTCGAGAATCGGAGTCAGGTCGAGCAGCTTGTTGGCGCGAGCGAATTTCTGACCGTCGCCCGGACCGCCGAACAAGTCGAAAATTTTCGGAGGGTTGCCTGCGGCCATTTCCGCAGGAAGCTTCGTCCAACGGTTAAAGCTGTCTTCTACCGCGTCCATTTCGAAGTTGGCGCCAGGAACTTCGGCTTCGGCTTTTTGCACGACTTCGTCCAGAATCGCTTTGCGGAACTTTTGCAGTTCGCCGATTTGGATGTGACGCAGGGATACGTCAAATCTCTCGACGGGAGCCGGAGAAGCGGCTTCGCTCGGGCTTGCGCTAGTGCTCGGACTTGCAGCCGGGGATGCCGACGGAGATGCGTTGTTTTCCTTGTTGCCGCCGCCGCATGCGCTCAATACCGAGGACAACACGAGAACCGAGGCCGTTACCGTAACCAGTTTCTTCTTCAATTTAGGACCCTCCCAAATGGAATATGGTTTATTCTTACACCCTTATTGTAAGTTGATTTTTGTCCAAAGTAAGGGAGTCAAACAGCTAACATAGGGATAAGATCGTCTTGAGGCGTTTGTAGATATTTTCCCCCTTTTTCGACGTTTAGCTACTTGCATACGGAATAGGTCAAAATGCCCCCTTGCCAAAAACTAATAACATTAGTTATAATATAATTAACATTAGTTTTTTTGGGGGGGCTTACGCTATGAAAACAACGACATGGGGCAACGTGTCCCAACTCATTTTTATGCCTCGTCTTTTTCCGCTTAACGCCTATCTGGTCGAAGAAGAGAACGGCGTCACGCTGATCGACGCCTGCATGCCTTTCGTCGCCAAAAGAATACGATCCGCGATCGAGTCGACCGGCAAACCGCTCGCCCGCATTCTGCTCACGCACGCTCACGAGGACCATATTGGCGCCGTTCCTTATTTGAAGACGGCCTATCCGGACGCGCAGATCGGAATTTCCCGAAGGGACGCCGCGCTCCTTAGGGGAGATCGCAGCCTGCTGCCCGGCGAAGCGCAGACTCCGATCAAGGGAGGCGTGCCGAAGCGAGCGCCTTTCGAACCCGACTTTCTGTTCGAAGACGGGGAGCGGATCGGTTCCCTTGTCGCGATCGCGACTCCGGGACATACGCCCGGACACTTCTCCTTCCTGGAAACCGGGAGCAAGGCGCTGATCGCCGGAGACGCCTTCCAGACGAAGGGCGGCTTCGCCGTATCGGGCCGTCTGCAATGGGCGTTCCCCTTCCCGGCGATGGCGACTTGGCACGCTCCGACCGCCATCGAAAGCGCGCGCAAGGTGCTGGAGCTGCGTCCCAACGTGCTTGCCGTCGGACACGGTCCCGCCTTGCTTCAGCCGGCAGCCGCGATCGAGCAAGCGATCAAAGCCGCCGAATCCGCCGCGGCAGGGAGGAATGCCGGATGAGAGCCGGAATCAAACCCGAGACGGTCATCGCGGCCTCGGCCGACATCGCCGATCGCGACGGATGGGACCAAGTTACCCTTGCTAATGTGGCCGGGTACCTGGGCATAAGGACCCCCTCGCTCTACAACCATGTAGAGGGACTGCCGGATTTACGCCAGAAGCTCGCCGTTCATGCCGTCGCTCAATTAAACGAGCGGCTTCACGATGCCGCTATCGGATACTCGGGCAAACAGGCGTTTATTGAAGTGGGTCGCTGCTACGTGCTGTTCGTGCGGGAGCACCCCGGTCTCTACGAGGCGATCAATCGCGTCGCCTCTCCGAAGCCGGAAGCGTTCGAGCAAGCTTCCGACGCCGTGCTTCATCTGTTCTTCCGCCTGCTCCGTCCTCTCGGCATCCATGAAGAAGATACGGTTCACGCCGTGCGAGGCCTGCGCAGCATGGTCCACGGCTTCGCCTCTCTCGAATCGATGGGCGGCTTTCAGATGAAGGAAGACCTGATGGAAAGCTTGGCCAAAGCGATTACTTATTATATCGATGGAATTAGCTCGGGACGTAAATGAACGACGAAGAGTGAGGCGTCTATCTCCTAAAAACAAGGGCTGCGCATAAGTCATTAGAGGGCAACAACAGAAAAGTGATCGATAAAAAGAATGGGGGATATATCTCCTGGAGAGCGAAGCGCCTGCCTCATACGGTCATGAAATAACCTTGTAACGGGTTAATCCATTCCAGATTTCATGACCGCGCTTCGGGGTCCCCGGAAAGTAATCGGAATAAGCTGCGAAGCTTCTCGTCACTTTCTGGGGTACATTGTAGCGGAAGGAGATATATCCCCCATGTTCACGAATCGATCATTTTTATTGCCCTGACTTATGGGACAGTCCCTTCGTTTTTTTCGAGAACGGCAGGATTCGACATATTTTTCACGAATATTGGAAAGGGGCGATTAAGGAGTGACGTCGCATGTATAAAAAAGAATTGAATTCCGACGATTTGTTGAAGATCATCTTCCACTATACCGCCAAAATCGCAAGCGAGCGGCAACTGAACGCCGTACTCGTGCATATGGCCGATATGGGACGCGAACTGATTTTATCCGATAGATGCACGGTATGGCTGATTGACGAGGAAAGCAAGCAGTTGTACACGACGGTGGCGCACGGCGTCGACGAAATCCGCGTTCCCTACGGGACAGGTTTCGTAGGCAGTTCGATCGTGTCCGGGGAACCGATCATTATCGAAGACGCCTATTCGGACCCGCGGCATCATTCGGAGAACGACCGCAAGACCGGCTACCGCACCAAATCGATCATTACCGTTCCGTTCCGCAATAACGACGGCAACATTATCGGAGCCTATCAGGCCGTCAACAAGCTGACCGAAATCGACCACTTCACGCCGCGGGATCTGGAGCTCCTCTCCCTGGCCGCCTCCTACGCCGGCAAATCGCTCGAGTCGGTGATGCTCCACCAGGAAATCTTCGACACGCAGCGGGAGATCATCTCCAAGATGGGCGAGGTCGGAGAAATCCGCTCCAGGGAGACCGCCAACCACGTCAAACGCGTAGCCGAATATTCCTACGTTCTCGCGATCGCGCTCGGACTGAGCCCGGCGGAAGCCGAACTGCTTCGCACCGCTTCCCCAATGCACGACATCGGCAAGGTCGCGATTCCCGACGCCATCTTGAACAAGCCCGGCAAGCTGACGCCCGAGGAGTTCGAAACGATCAAATCGCACACCGACATCGGCTATCGGCTGCTGCTCGGCTCCAAGCGCGAACTGCTGCGAGCCGCCGCCATCGTCGCCGGACAGCACCACGAGAAGTGGGACGGCAGCGGTTACCCGGACGGACGACAAGGCGAGGACATCCATATTTTCGGACGGATTACGGCCGTGGCCGACGTCTTCGACGCGCTGAGCGCGGAGCGGGTGTACAAGAAGCCTTGGCCGATGGACCGAATCGAAAGCTTCTTCCGGGAGGAGCGGGGACGGCACTTCGATCCCCGGCTCGTAGACGCTTTCTTCGCCCATCTTCCGCAGTTACTGGCCATTCGGGAACGATTGGCCGACGAAGGCGAAAGAACTGAATAGACAAATAGAGGAGCCTTCCGGTCAACGTGCCGGCAGGCTCCTCTATTCCATTTTAATGATCTATTCTCGCGACGACGCTGCCGAGGCTCTCCCCGTTCCATCTCGCGTCGAGATGATCGCCGTCGGCCAGAGCGCCCACACCGGCGGGCGTCCCGGTAAACAACAGATCTCCCCGCCCCAGCCCGTAATAGCTGCCGACGAAATCGGCCAGCGTCTGCAGGTCGAACACCATGTCGCGGACGTTGCCTCTTTGGACTTCCCGATCGTTGATCGATAGCGAGAATTCGCGGGATTCGATCTCCGCGGCTCCGGGATAGGCCAGCCAGCGTCCGAGCACCGCGGAATTGCGGAAGCCTTTGGCCGCAAGCCACGGATGCCCTTTCGCCTTCAGCTTGTCCTGCACGTCCCGCAGCGTCAGATCGAGCCCGACGGTAAACGCCGAGACCAGCTCGTCGAAGCGGATTCCCGGCTCGTACGGCGTTCCGATTGCGAATACGAGCTCCGATTCGTAATGGACGCTTCCTTGGGAACCGGGAAGGCGCAGTTCGCCGCCCGTCATCGCCGCGACGGAGTGGGTCGGCTTCGTGAAGATCATCGGGCTCGTCGGCACTTCGTTGCCCAGTTCGGCGGCATGCAGCCGATAGTTGCGTCCGACGCAATAGATGTTGCGCAGATCCTCTGTTCCCAAGCCGGCTGTTTCACTCATGTTAGTCTTCTCCTTCTATCGCCGCAAGCCAGCGGTCGGGATAATTCGTGCACAGTTGGAACGCTTCCGGACGTGCCGCCAATCTGCGCAGGTCGGAGACGGAATTGACCGTCCATGCCATCACGTCTATCGACGCTTTGGCGGTTTGCTCGAGCAGCTTCGCATTCAGATGTCGGAACCCGATCGACAGGTAAGAGCAGCCGAGCGAGACGAGCCGGTCGACGAGATCGGCAGGATTATCGTCAATGATAAGACCCATTCTCAGCGTGGGGGAATGCTTGCGCACGGCCCGTAAAATCTCGGGCTCGAACGACGTAATGACGTGCTCGCCCTCCATTCCCCGCGAACGAATGACTTCTACCGCCCGGAGAGCAAGGCGGTCGAAGTCGGAGTCGCCGCCCTTCAGCTCGATGTTCAGCCTGCACCTTCCGGCGATCAGATCGAGCACCTGCTCCAGCGCGGGAACGCCTTCCGAAGAGAAGGAGGCGTCCATCCAGCCGCCCGCGTCCAGATTCGCCAGTTGCTCCGCGGTATAATCGACGACCCGCGTTTTGCCTCCGCTTGTCGTACGCTCCAGCGTGGCGTCGTGAATGACGACGGGGACGCCGTCTTTGGACAGATGCACGTCCAGCTCCATCCACTCCACGTGCGGATACTCCAGCGCCAGCTTGAAGGCCGCCATCGTGTTCTCGGGAGCTTTGCCCGAAAAGCCGCGATGGGCGATGCACGGATGGAGCGACGCCTTCGACGGTTTGTTCATATTGCCCCTTCTCCCGTAAACGTGATATCTGAAGGGCAAATTGCGCAGCCCTTTCGCGAAGCTTTTAATTCCGTGCCACAATGGCGCCGTCCTCCCATACCGCCGCGCCGATGGACAGCGACGACAGGCGGGCCAGAAGCGCCTTCCCTTCGGCGTCTTCCATCGGGGCCGGCTGCGAGTTCTTCGCGAACATCGGGGTAAACGACAGATCGCAGCTGCCGTCGCGACGGCACTCGGCGTTCAGGATGCCGGTTTCCGACGAACGGACGCTGGTCGTCGAGAACACGAAGTTGCCAAGGCTGTACGCGATCCACTTCCCTTTGTAGCTCTCGAAGCCCTGCAGCACGTGGGGATGGCTGCCGATGACGAGATCCGCTCCCGCGTCGACGAAACGATGGGCCAGATCGGTCTGATGGGCGACCGGCCGATCATTCCTTTCTTTTCCCCAATGGACCATCACGACGACGAGATCGGCGTTTTTCTTCGCTTCCTTGATGGCGGCGGCCGCCCGATCGGGCGAATAGGCTTCCGCCACTCCCGGACGGTTTTTGTCCGCTTTCCACTCCACAACCGGAACGACCCGCGTCACGCTGACGAACGCGACGGACATTCCTTTGACCTCTATGTAGGACGGCTCGAATGCTTCCTTGTCGTCGTTGCCCGAACCCGCATGCTTCAGGCCGGCGTCGTCCAGGGCGTCCATCGTATCGCTCAGGCCCTGCCAGCCGTAATCCAGCGTATGGTTGTTGGCCAGCGACAGAAAATCGAAGCCGGCGTCCTTCACCGCCTCCAGCGCTTCGACCGTTCCGCGGAATACGTACTGCTTGTCCTCCGCCGGAGTTCCGCGAACCGTAATCGGGGCTTCCAGATTGCCGGCCGCGATGTCGGCGGCTTGCAGCAGCGCCTTCGACTCGCGGAACGGATAATCGTAGCCGTTGATTTTCATCAGCTCCAGCACTCTGGCCGCCGGCAGGATATCGCCTACGAGCGCAAGCGTTACCGTCTCTCCCCCTTCCGCATCCGCCGGCTCTGCCAACGGTTCCGTTGACGGCGAGGAGGTCTCGCCTCCCCCCGAATCGCCCGCGGAGGCCGGTTCGGACGGCTCGCCGCCCCCAGCTTGCCCGGACGGCGTTTGAGTCGCGGCCGGCGGCGACGCTTCGTTCGCCCCGTCCTGTCCCGCTTTCCAGATCACGAAAGCCGCGACGGCGAGGCAGACGAGCAGAAATCCGTTGACGGCAAGCAGCAGCTTCGTCTTCCCGCGGCGCTTTGCCTTCTTCTCGTGATGCGTTCTCGCCCGCGAATAAGTAGTCACTTCATCCGTTCCCCCTTCCCTTGCCCGTAATTATACAACATGGACAATAAAAAAACGATTTTTCCCGCCAAAGTCTGGGAGAAAAATCGTTTGGACCGTTCGTATGTCAGATCAAAATCCGCGCGTAATCGCCGATCGTTACCGGCTGCCGAGCTGTGACCGGCAGTTCTCCGGACAGCACCCGCGCCAGCGCGGTCATCATCGCCGGCTTGTTCTCGTAGACGCACAGGTAGACCGGGGCCTCCGGCACGCTCTGAAGATCGTAAGGCGTACGGCCCGCCACCCAGACGAACGAGCCATCTTCGCCCGAGCTCAGCTCGCGGATCAGCTCGGATTGCGTCTTGGAGAAAGCCGCGTCGTACGACACGAAAATCGCGCGCCGTCCAGAGCTTGCCGCCGCTCGGGCCGCCTCCGCCTCTTCCGCCGTCGGTTCGGTTCCGACCCGAACCTCCTCCACGTCGTAGCCGGCGGCGCTCAGCGCCTTGCCCAGCGTCCAATCCTGCGGAATGACCTCGATCACTTCCGTGCGGGAATGCGGCTCCGCCCAGACGACGACCGTCTTGCCTTCTTTGGAAAGCGGCAGATGCTGCCCTCCTTTGACGACTGTCACCGCCGCTTCGCTCAGCTCTCTCTGCACCTCTTCGGCCCTTGCCCGGTCCGTCTTCGGAAGCTCTCCGCCGAACAAGCCTTGCGTCTGCTTGAGGTTCCAGATCCGACGGGCGGCTTCGTCGATGCGCTCCTCCGAGATCTCTCCCGTCATGACCGCTTCCATCACCGCTTCGAGGGCGGCCGTCTGCCGCGAGATGCGATGGCTGACGAGAATGAGGTCCGCGCCCGCCTTGATCGCCTCAACCGCTCCGCGCGCGACGCCGATCGTCTCGGAAATCGCGTTCATCTCCAGGCAATCCGTTACGATCACGCCTTCGAACCCAAGCTGCTTGCGAAGCAGTCCGGTCAATATGCGCTCCGAACGCGTTGCCGGAATCGTCGGATCGGATTCAAAAGCCGGAAATACGACGTGCGCCGTCATGATCGCATCCGCTTTCCGCTCGATCGCGTAACGGAACGGGTACAGCTCCACTTCGTTCAGACGTTCGACGCCGTGAGGAACGACCGGCAGCGCATGATGCGAATCGACCGCCGTGTCGCCGTGTCCCGGAAAATGCTTGGCCACAGCCACGACGCCGCCCTCCTTGTAGCCCTGGATTGCCGCCAAGCCGAGGGTCGCCACCCGCCGCGGATCTTCTCCGTACGAACGGACTCCGATAACCGGGTTTTGCGGATTGTTGTTCACGTCCAGACAAGGCGCGAAGTTCATGTTGATGCCGATCTCGCGCAGTTCGGCGCCGGACAGCTTGGCAGCCTCGCGCGTCAGCGCTTCGCTGGCCGCCGCTCCTTGAGCCATTCCCCCCGGCATAACCGTTACGCCTTCTTCCAGACGGACGACCATGCCGCCCTCTTGGTCGATCGCGATGAAGAGCGGGTGCTCGGAAGCGTCCTGCAGCTTGGCCGACAACTCGCGAACCTGCTCTGCGTCCCGGAGATTGCGGCGGAAGTAGATAATGCCTCCCAGCCCGTAATCCCGAATCAGATTGTCGATCTCCTTCGTCGGCTCGGTCCCCTCGAATCCGCACATGAACAGCTGTCCGATCTTCTGCTTAAGCGTAAGCTCCGCAAAACCCTTGTTTGTCGTCATGATTTTCTCTCCTCATCCGTCTTGATTCGTCCATGCCGGTTTGTCCGCTCCGGACTGGTTTTGCTGCTGCTCGCGATACTCCGACGGCAGCATACCCGTATACTTGCTGAATACGCGGGTGAAATAGCGGCGTTCCGTGTATCCGACCATCTGCCCGACCTGCGTGACGCTCTTGTCGCTGAGCGCGAGCAGCGATCTGGCCATCTCCATTCTTTGCTTCGTTACGTATTCGACGAACGTCTCCCCGAAATGCTGCTTGAACAGCAGGCTGAAATAACTGCCGCTGATGCCCAAATATTC
>NZ_JBEPYQ010000099.1:0-27256 GCF_041641335.1 Cohnella sp.
ATACCAATCTAAGACTGATTATATCAAATTGCCACAAACCGGAGCAATAAGAGCTTCCAGGCTTCGCCTGGCCGCTATTCATCCCCTCCCTGTAGAGGAAGGGGACTTCTCTCGGAAAGCCGTTAAATAGTATACGCCTGCAGGAGTGATTCGCAAAGGTGTGCGCATACTCGACTCTTATGAGTTACCGCCCGCTTCCAAAGCATGAACGATCAGGGAAGCGAGCGCTCGCTCGCGGCGGCGATCAGCCGGACGATGCGGCGGGTCGCACGATAGAGGCTGCCTTCGGCGTTCTCCATGCATTCCGCCAACGTCGCCGGGCCCTCGACGATGGAGAAGCAGCCGGCGAAGTAAGAATCAAGCCTTTCGCTCGCGGGACCGAGACTGCCCGACAGGAGCACCGCCTTCGTTCCCGTCTCGCGGGCCAGCTTGGCGACGTGGAGAGGAAGCTTGCCGTACAGCGTCTGTCCGTCGCTTCTTCCTTCCCCGGTAATAACCCAATCCGCGTCCCGGATCCGCTCCTTCAGCCCGACGTAGGCTTCCAGCACCTCGGCTCCCGGCGCAAGCTTGGCCCCGAGGGCCAGGAAGGCGAAGCCGAGGCCGCCAGCCGCTCCGGCTCCGGGCTCGCTTCGCAGCGCAGCGCCTCTATCTGACTCAATCTTGTCCGCATAAACGGCCATCGCATCGTCCAGGCGGCGGCACAATTCCGGCGTCGCTCCTTTTTGCGGACCGTAGACGGCCGCAGCACCGTCCTCGCCGAGCAGCGGATTGCGCACGTCGCAGGCGACCGTGATCCGGGCGGAGGCGAGGCGCGGATCGAGGCCGGAGAAATCGACGGACGCGATCTCGGCCAAGTCCGCCCCGAAGCCGCGCAGCGGCGTTCCCGAACGATCGAGGAAGACCGCGCCGAGCGCACCAAGCATCCCGATTCCGCCGTCGTTCGTGGAGCTCCCGCCCAGCCCGATGACGAAATCCGCGAAGCCGGCGTCCAGCGCGGCACGAATCGCTTCGCCCAGTCCGGCGGACGTCGTGCGCAGCGGATTGCGTTCCGCTTCCGGAACCATCGTCAGCCCGAACAGATTGGCGGCCTCGAGCACGGCCGTCCGGCCTATCGCTCCGTAGTACGAGCGCACGGGCAGGCCCAACGGCCCCGTCGCCTCTATCGGCCGCTTCTCTCCGCCGCCCGCCGCCACGAGCGCGTCCACCGTGCCTTCTCCCCCGTCAGCCATCGGCAGGGGGATCGCTTCCGCGTCCGGCAGCGCGTCCCGCACCGCTCTGACCATCGCGTACGCGGCTTGCACCGCGCTCAGGCTCCCCTTGAACGAATCCGGCGCCAATACGATTCTCATCCCAAACTCCCCTCTCCTCCATACGCGATCGACTGTTAATCAGCACTTTCACTTATTTAATCATATTTCTCGGGAGATTGCAGAGCTCTATTAAAAAGAATCAGCCTATGGTATACAATAGAGGCATATGCAACCATTCGCCCGCAAGGAGAGGAAACACGAAAATGACGATACGGTTCCGAGGTTGCGTCGAAGACGACGATTTCGCCCAAGTCTCGCTGTACATGGTAGAGCACCGAAGAGACTTGCACCCTTCTTTGTGTACGATAGATATGGTCACGATTCTGTACGGGTACATGTCAGACGGTCATTTGCATTACGGAGTGGATGAAGACGGACGAATCGTCGGCGCATCCGGCTTCTATATTCAACCGTCAGAAGAAGGCGTTCGCGATCGCGCCAGCGTGCTCATCGACGTAGGCATCGTAGACAAGGAGCGCAGGGGCACGCGCTTGTTTCTGAGAGGGATGCGTCATATGATCGACTACGTCTCCGACCATTACCCCGAGGTCGAAGTCGTCCGGCTGTGCGCGCTCTCGGACAATCCCTACCTATGCAAGCTGTATGCGAAAATCGCCCCTTTCGAAGGTACGCGGGAAGGCAGCGTCGGACAGGAATCGATGTTTTCCGGAGAAATACACCGAATTAGGTATATTCTTAATCGACTGAATCCCCTATAATGAAAGGGCAATTCCAACTATTTCCGAAGGAGGACAAGCTCATGTATCCAGCTAAACCGGACATCAAAGATATCAAGAAGGGTTCCGGATTCGGCAAAATCGTCAAGGTGAACGATTCGCTCCGCGCGGCTCCGGTCATCGTCACGAAGTAATGCCTTATCTTTTCCGCGTATGCAGGTTCGATATGGACCATGAGGCCTATATCAAGTTCGTCTTGAAGCATCATCGGGACTTGAACCTGCCGTACCCGTTTCAAGTCAAGCTCAGCTTCGCCGGCAGTCCGCTCCTTCTGGGCAAGGCGATGCTCGTTATCGACGAGGAGTCGTACGAAATGGTCGGCGCGGCGGGGGTCGTCTTCGGCACCGGAGCGAACGATCATCAAGATCGCGATGTGTGCCAGGCGGAACTCGCCTTCCTTCTCCCGAAGCATCGGGGGACTCCGCTGTTCGTTCAGGGACTGCAAGCGCTGCTGGACGTCGCTCGCGAAGCCAATCCGGACGTTGAATGGTTTCAGTTCTGGGTTCCCGGCGGCCCGGCCGAGCTGGCCAAGCTTTACTCCAAGCTCGCCTCGTTGCCCGGCGCAAGCCTGCAGGCTGCCAACGGAACGTCGCTGGTGCGAATTCCTTTCGGGGAACTGCTCGCTTACGTCCGATCCTTGGCGCGAAAGTCCGCCAGCACCGCTTGACGGCGCTCTTCAAGCAAAAGGAACAGATTCAGTTGACGCGTGCATGCGCCTGGAATCTGTTCCTTTTGTTTTTTTCGTATGACGACGGCCCCGGAACTCCGAATTTGCATTCCCCCGCCCAAGACGATAACATCTATCGTATGAACCTATCTCATCTGACAACCGCCATTCTCCCTCTTGACCTGAGAAGCTGCCTGATCAGCCGGGACGGACGACTGCTGTTCGAGCATTACCGCCATTCGCGCATTCCGGACGAGCTGGCCAAGGTCAATTCGTGCACGAAGAGCATTCTGTCGGCTCTCCTATGCATCGCTATGGACCGAGGAATGCTGCCGGAACCTCACACGACGATTTCCGAGTTTTTCCCGAAGCTGCGATCGGACCCCGATTCCCGGAAAAGGGACATTACGATCGAGCATCTGATGACAATGACCCCGGGGTTTAAGTGGACCGAGTTCGGCGGAATCCAGTCGTTCCCGCGCATGACGCGGTCCGACGATTGGGTCGATTTCGTGCTCTCCCAACCGATGGCGGAAGCGCCCGGACGTAGAATGGAGTACAGCTCCGGCGCGTCCCAACTGCTGTCCGCGATTCTCGCGCGGGCATGCGGGATGCCGATCGCCCGCTTTGCCGAGCTGGAGCTGTTCGGTCCGCTCGGCATCGAATCATACGAATGGGAGACCGATCCGCAAGGCCTTTATACGGGGGGATACGGCTTGCGACTGAGCCCCGCGCATCTGCTCGAATTCGGGCGCCTCTATTTGAATCGGGCCCGTTTGGGGGAGGGCCAGTTGGTTTCCGAGGAGCGCGCGATCCGTTCCGTGCAGCCGGCTGTTCCCGCCAGCCCGCCGAATGTCGGCTATTACGGCTGGCATTGGTGGACGGATACGTTCGCGGAGCAAGCCGCCGGCGACAATGCGAGCACGCCCCTCTCTTCCTCTTTCGACTATTTTTATGCCCGAGGCTACGGAGGACAATATGTCTACGTCATCCCCGATCTGCGCATCGTGGTCGTATTGACGGATGATAAAAGAAAAAAAGATCGGAAACCAGTAAATGCGTTTCTCGATCTGATCGCACCGGCGCTTCATCCTTCTGCAGGTTAAAGCCGAACGGCCCCGTTCAGGGCAGCTGTCCGGCCTCCCGCATCTAATTCCGAATCAGGTAATCGAATGCGCCGAGCGCGGCTGTCGCGCCCGATCCCATCGAAATGATGATCTGCTTGTACGGACTATTCGTGCAATCGCCCGCGGCGAATACGCCCGGCAAGCTCGTCGCGCCATGGCGGTCGACGACGATCTCGCCCATGCGAGTGCGCTCGAGCGTATCTCCGAGCCAATCGGTATTCGGAACGAGACCGATCTGCACGAATACGCCTTGCAGCTCGACATGCTTCTCTTCTCCCGTAGCCCGGTCGATGAAGGAGATGCCGTTCACCTTGTCCGTTCCGGTAATTTCCTTCGTCTGCACGTTCTTGTGCACCGTGACGTTAGGAAGGCTGTATAGACGATCCTGAAGCACGGAATCCGCCTTCAGCTCGGGCATGAATTCCAGCACCGTGACATGGCTGACGATGCCCGCAAGGTCGATCGCCGCTTCGATGCCGGAGTTGCCTCCGCCGATGACCGCGACGTGTTTGCCCGCGAACAGCGGACCGTCGCAGTGCGGACAGTAGGCGACGCCTTTGTTTTTGAACTCCGCTTCGCCCGGAACGCCGACGTTGCGCCAGCGCGCGCCGGTGGACAGAATAACCGTCTTGCTCTTCAGCACGGCCCCGTTCTCGAGCTCGACTTCGATGAAGTCCTTCTTCTCCAGACGTTTGGCTCGCTGCAGCTTCATGACGTCGACGTTGTATTCCTTGACATGCTCCTCCAGGCTCGCGGCGAGCTTGGCGCCCTCGGTATACTTCACGCTGATGAAGTTTTCGATCCCGACGGTGTCCATCACTTGACCGCCGAAGCGTTCCGCGACGATGCCTGTGCGGATGCCTTTGCGCGCCGCGTAGATCGCCGAGCTTGCGCCAGCCGGTCCGCCGCCGATAACGAGCACGTCGAACGGCTCTTTGCCTTCGAATTCCGAAGCGTCCGGGGCGTCGGAGATTTTGGCGATGATTTCTTCCAGCGACATGCGTCCGCTGCCGAAAAACTCCCCGTTCAGGAAGACGGACGGCACGGCCAGAATGTCCTTGCTCTCGACTTCGTCCTTGAAGGCGGCTCCGTCGATCATCGTATGGGAAATGCCCGGATTCAGGACGCTCATCACGTTGAGCGCCTGCACGACGTCCGGACAGTTATGGCAGCTCAAGCTGACGTAAGATTCGAACGCATAATGGCCTTTAATGCTTTTGATTTGATCGATGACGTTTTGTTCTACCTTCGGAGCCCGTCCGCTCACCTGCAGCAACGCCAGCACGAGCGAAGTGAACTCGTGTCCGAGCGGGATGCCGGCGAAGACGATGCCCGTATCCTCTCCGACCCGGTTCACGCTGAAACTCGGCGTTCTTGCCAACTGAGCTTTCTCGGTCGTAATCCGGGGAGACATGCCGGCCAGCTCTTCCAAGAAAGCCAGCATGTCGTTGGATACGGCATCGTCGGACGATGCGCTAACCTGGATTAGCACATCGCCTTCCAGGAGCTGAAGGTATTGGCTGAGTTGTTGTTTGATATCCGCATCCAACACCGGAGCAGCCCCCTTTAGATTTTGCCTACGAGATCAAGACTTGGTTTCAAGGTTTGCGATCCTTCTTGCCATTTAGCAGGGCACACTTCGCCCGGATTGCTGCGAACGTATTGCGCCGCTTTGATCTTGTTGACCAGCGTGCTTGCGTCGCGGCCGATGCCGCCTGCATTGATTTCGACCGTCTGGATGACGCCGTCCGGATCGATGATGAACGTGCCGCGGTCAGCCAGGCCGTCCGCTTCGATCAGCACGTCGAAGTTGCGAGAGATCGTATGGGACGGATCGCCGATCATGATGTACGTGATTTTGCCGATCGTCTCGGAGCTGTCGTGCCATGCTTTATGGGTGAAGTGCGTATCCGTCGATACGGAGTAAACTTCTACGCCAAGAGATTTCAAAGTTTCATATTGATCTTGCAGGTCGCCCAGCTCGGTCGGGCATACGAACGTGAAATCCGCCGGATAGAAGCATACGACGCTCCACTTTCCTTTGAAGCTTTCTTCGGATACTTCGATAAACTTGCCGTTGTGGTAGGCGGACGCCTTAAAAGGTTTGACTTCTGTTCCAATCAGAGACATTGCAATTCCTCCTATAGGGTAATGTTTGTGAAAACTAATTGAGAATTGTTAGCAGTCTATAATTATTCTTATCTACTGCTTATTACAAATAATATCATCATTCGCCTATCTTCACATGAAGAATAGATGAAGAGAATTTGTCTATTTTGTGAACGAGCATCTCTTGAACCCGTACCGTTTTATTATTGCGCATTTACTGGAAAAATATAAGTAAAAAACCAGTCCGGAACCTCGGTTAACCGAGATTTCGGACTGGCTTCAGGGCGCGCGCTTGTTTTAGCGCGACGCGATGAAGGACGGACGCGGTTTGACGGCGGAGAACGGTTTCTGCAGCCGATTCTCGACGCTGTTGAACACGTAGAACGCGTTGCTGCGAGGATACGGAGAAATATTGCTGGCCGAACCGTGCATCAGGTTGCAATCGAACAGCAGCACGGATCCGGCTTTGCCGACGGGCATCTGAATGCCTCCCTGCTCGACCAGCCGGGCCAAGCTTTCCTGATCCGGCACGCCGTACTCCTGCCTGCGCAGCGATTGTTTGTAATGGTCGTCCGGCGTTCGGCCGACGCAGCTGACGAACGTCCGATGCGACCCGGGAACGACCATCAGCGCCCCGTTATAAGGATTGTTGTCCTCCAGCGCGATCGAGCAGCTCAACGCGCGCATGCGCGGCATGCCATCCTCCGCATGCCAGGTTTCGAAATCGGAATGCCAATAAAATTCCTTGCCGGTAAAGCCGGGCTTAAAATTGATTCTCGACTGATGAACATAGACTTCGCTGCCCAGAATTTGCCGAACGATGGCGGATAGTCTCGGATGAACGGCCAACTCCTTGAAGAACGAATGACTGCCGTGAACCGCGAAAACGGAGCGAACCTCGTCTCCGCCCGGTTCAAGAATGACCTCCGGCCGAGTCGAACCTTGGCAGGAAGCAAGCAATTCCCGGGTTTCGGCCTTAAAAACGTCGACCTCCTCCGCTCTGAAGAACTCCTCCAGAAACAGATAGCCGTTTTCTTCGTAGAATGAAAGCTGCTGCTTATCGATTTCCTGCTGCCGAATCTCCGCATCGTAGACAACGGGATCGACTCTTTCAATAAAAGAGGGTCTGGCTTCCTTGCGAGTCGGGTAAAAATCGGTTGCAATCGTCATCTCGTTCACGCTCCCAGAAATGGATATGGATTTCAGGATTGCGGCGCCGCATAGGCGCCCTCCTCGTCATGCACCTCTTGTCCCGTGCAAGGGGGTGAAAATACGCAAATCATCCTCATATCGGTTGCGCCTCGGAGAAGATGCTTTTCGTGACCGTTCAGCACGTACAGCATACCGGGTCGGATCGCATGCTTTTCGCCGGTTTCGACCAGTTCGACTTCGCCCTGTCCTTCAATACAGTAGACGGCTTCGACATGATGCTTATACCAGATCGGCGTCTCTGTTCCGGCCTTGATGATCGTGTCGTGCAAGGAAAAGCCGACCCCGTCGTCCTTCAATAAAAGCCGGCGGCTGTTCCACGTCGACGCCGCGACATCGAAATCCGTTCCGACACGTTCCTCCAAATATCTGACGATCATGCTGCATTCCTGCCTCTCTTCATATATATATCGAATCTAATGAGCCAACAAGGCCCGCTTCTCGTCGACAAGCTCCACAAGGCATTCTTCGAGCAAGCCGAGTCCTCTCTTCAGCCCTTCGCGATCGATCGTCAAAGGGGGCATAATCTTGATGACCTCGCTGTCGGTTCCAGAGGTTTCCATGATGAGTCCGCGCTCGAACGCCAATCGCGATATCCGGTCGGCCATGCCGGGCTCAAACGCAATGCCCTGCATCAGTCCCAACCCTCTCCGTTCTCCGTTCAAGCCCGGGAACTCCCGCGTCATGTTTTCCAGTTCTCCGCTCAGGAAGCGCGCCTTCTCCCCGATCTCCTCCTCGAATCTGCCGGTTTGCCAATAGTTCAGCGCCTCGGAGGCGGCTACGAAAGCCAGATTATTGCCGCGGAACGTGCCGTTGTGCTCTCCCGGCTTCCACTTGTCAAGCTCCGGCTTGATCAAGGTCAGCGCCATCGGCAAGCCGTACCCGCCGATCGACTTGGACAAGCAGACGATATCGGGAACGATTCCGCTTCGCTCAAAGCTGAAGAAGGGGCCTGTTCTGCCGCAGCCCATCTGCACGTCGTCGACGATAAGCAGCATTCCGTACCGCTTGCAGATCGACGCCAACCCCTTCAGCCATTGATCCGAGGCAACATGAATGCCTCCTTCTCCCTGAAGCGTCTCGACGATAATGGCCGCCGGAAGCGATATTCCGCTTCCGCTGTCCTTCAGATAGCTCTCGATATAGTCTAACGTGTTGATGTCGGATCCCAAATACCCGTCATACGGCATCGATACGGCATGATGCAGCGGCACGCCCGCGCCCCCGCGCTTGAACTTGTTACCCGTAACGGCAAGCGCTCCGAGCGTCATGCCATGAAACGCGTTCGTAAAGCCCATGACGGTCTGACGTGCGGTCACTTTTCTGGCGAGCTTCAGGGCGCTCTCCACCGAATTGGTTCCCGTGGGACCCGGAAACATCACTTTGTAGTCCAAACCTCTAGGCTTCAGAATGATTCTGCTAAACCGGGAGAGAAAATCCTCCTTGGCCCGTGACGCCATATCCAAAGTATGCGAAATGCCGTCTTCGGCCAAATACGCCATCAGCTTCCGCTTCATTTCCGGCGGATTATGCCCGTAATTCAACGCGCCTGCGCCCGCAAAAAAATCAAGATAAGCTTTGCCTTCGACGTCCCACATCGTATAGCCCGACGCCTTTTCGAATTTGGCCGGAAACGATCGGCAGTAGCTCCTGACCTCCGATTCGTTCCGTTCGAATACCTGCATATCGTTCCTTTTGCTTGTCGACGGTTCCATCGTTCAGCCGACTCCTCCTTCACTCCCATTTTTGTCTATGAGCGGTCCGATTCGATACAGTTCCTCGCGCTCATGCGAACGTCCGGGAAAACAACGTTCCTCGAAGCCGGACGAAATACGAACCGCAAGGCCGCGCGAACCCGCCCATTTCTCGAACAGCGCGCGCGAGGCGGTATTCGAGGGCGACACGGTAGCTTCCACGAAACGAACATCCTCATGATCGGTTACTTCGTCGAGCAGTTTGCCGGCAAGCCCTCGCCCCCGCATGTTCTCGGCTACGGCAATCTGCCAGACGAACAGCGTATCGGGACTTGCGGGTTGTCGAAATCCGATGACGAAGCCGAGCGCGGACTGCCCCGTCTCGTCGACCGCGATTCGGCAGCTGTCGCCGAACCATCGGCTCATTGCCAAATAGAAATAAGCGGAATTGAGATCAAGCTTGCCGCTGTCCCTCGCGATTTCCCACATGCGGGCCCCGTCCGATTCGCCCGGAATACGGAACGTTACGATGGGGAGCCGCTTGTCCCCGCCGCTCATGGCTCTGCACCTGCGGCTACTCGGCCGTTGGGCTCTTCCTTCAGAAAGCGGGACAGAAACGCCTGAAGCCTTGGACTTTGCGGACGCTCGAAAATCTCCTCCGGAGTTCCTTGCTCGACGATGCTCCCGCCGTCCGTAAACAGCACTCGGTCGGCCACGTCGCGGGCAAAATCCATTTCGTGCGTAATTAAAATCATGGCGGTATCCCCTTGAGATGCAATTCCTTTGATGACTTCCAATACTTCGCCTACCAGCTCGGGATCGAGCGCGGAGGTCACTTCGTCGAACAGCATGATTTTCGGCTCCATGACGAGAGCTCTGGCGATCGCGACCCGCTGCTTCTGACCTCCCGACAATTGCGACGGATAGTGGCCGACATGCTCGCTCAGACCGACTCGTTCCAGCATTTCGGCCGCACGGCGTTTGGCTTCTTCCTTATCCAATCCGCGCACATGCACAAGAGCCTCCGATACATTTCGCATAATCGTCATATGGGGAAACAGGTTGAAGTGCTGAAAGACCATGCCGATTTTCCCGCGAACGCGGTGGAGATGCTTCTCGCTCGCCGGCACCAGCTTGCCTTTCGCCGGCATGTGCCACAGCATCTCGCCGTCGACCTCGATCGTCCCCGACGACGGCTTCTCCAGCGTCATCAACAGCCGCGCGATCGTCGTTTTACCCGACCCGCTGGGGCCGATCAGAGCCAGCTTTTCGCGGGGGAAGATATCCAGATCCAGCTTGTTCAACACCGTTCGCTCACCGAATGCTTTCGTAATGTGGCGATACCGCACAATCGGCGTTTTATTCAGATTTATCGGATTATTCTGATTCATCGGGATCCAATTCTCCCTTCTCTTCGCTGCAGCCGTTTTTCCAGCATGCGCACAAGCAGAGCGGACGGATAGCTCAGCAAAAGGAAAATGAGACCGACCAGGGTGAAGGCTTCTACGTATCGGAACGAGGCCGAGCCTGCGATCTTGGCGGTCATGAGCAATTCCACGACGGTAATGGCAGACAGCGTCGGCGTCTCTTTGAACATCGTGATCAAGTAGTTCCCCATGACGGGAAGCGTCGGCGGAACGGATTGCGGCAGCACGATTCGGCTCCACGTTCGCCATTTTCCGAAATTCAGCGCGATCGCCGCTTCCCACTGTCCTTTCGGAACCGCTTCGATGCCGGAACGGTAAACCTCCGACAAATAAGTGCTGTAATGGATGCCCAAACCGAGCACTCCCGCCCAGAAAGGCGACAACCGAATACCGAACGATTGCGGCAATACGAACACCAATACGAACAGCTGGACAAGAAGCGGCGTGCTTCGCACAAATTCGGCGGCGGCCGCAACGGGCGCCGAAAGCCAGCGGTTGCGCGATCTTCTGGCCAAGGCGATCGGAAGGCCAAGCAAGACGGCCAACGCGAATCCGGCCAGCGCTGCGCCTGCGGCGACCGGTATCGCCTCAAGCAGCTTCGGCAAAATCTTCTCGACGTACTCCCACTTCCACATGCTAGCTCCTTCCTGCCGCGGCTCTTCGTTCGGCCAATCGGACCAGCAACGTCAGTGCGCAAGCCGCCGCAAAGTACAGGACCAACAGCCACACGAAGATGGCAGCCGTGCTCGAAAGATCGTACGTTCGCAGCATCATCGCCTGATAGGTGACGTCCGCAAGCGTAATGAGATAAACGAGCGACGTTCCCTTGAGCAGCTCGATCTGCAGATTTCCGAATCCGGGCAGCATCATTCTCCATGCTTGAGGAAGAATGATGAGGCGAAGTCGCTGCGATGGAGTCATATTTAATGCGATCGCGGCCTCGGTCTGACCCTTCGGCACGGCCGAGATCGAGCTCCGCACCACTTCCGAGCCGTAAGCGCCGTAATTCAGGCTCAGCGCCAGTACGGCTGCCGTCATCGCCGACAGTTGAATATCCAGCAGCATCGGCAGCGCGAAATAAATCCAGAACAGCTGCACGAGCAGCGAAGTGCCGCGAAACACTTCCACGTAAGCTGCGGCCGGCCAGCGAAGCCAGACGCGCCGGGACATTCTGGCCAGCCCGGCAAGCATAGCGAACGCGAGCGCGGCAACAATGCTTAAAGCCGTCAGCATCAGCGTCGTTTTGAACCCTTTCAGCAGAGGGGGCAGCAACTCCAAATGAAGCCCATCCATTACTTCACGAGTTCCTCCGCGGTAACGTCGCCCGGAAGCTCCTGTTCGGTAAAGCCGAATTCCTGTAAAATCGCGAGCAGTTCGCCCGAGTCCTTAAGCTTTTGCAGTTCGGCATTGAAGGCTTCCCGGAAATCGTCGTCCTCTTGACGGAATACGGCGGCTCCGTAGCCTCTTACGCTCTTTCCGTCAATGACGGGCTGTTCGAAATCCATGACCCGCTCGATGCCGTCGTCCTTGGCGGATTCCAGCATCGCTTGCAGCGAAGGACCGGTCATCGTAATGGCGTCGGCGCGACCGGCTTGCAGCGCGGAAACGGCGGACGGCTGATCGGGCACGATGACGATTTGGTCCTGCGCAACGCCAACCTTCTCCAAATATTCCGCTTCTATCGCGCCAGCCATCACAGCTACCTTAGCCTGCGGATTCGCCTTGATATCTTCGTAGCTGCGAAGCCCCAGCGGATTGCCCTTCTTTACTGCGATCGCTTCGCCTATACTGTATTCGGGATTGGCGAAATCGACTTCCAGCGCTCTTTCCGGCGTGATGAACATCCCTGCCGTGATCAGATCGAAGCGCTTCGCTTTTAATCCGGGAATGAGAGAGCCAAATTCGGTCAGAACGCCATCCATCTCCGCAATTCCCAGGTTGGCCAAAACTTTCCTGGAAATTTCCACGGCCTCGCCCGTCAGCTTGCCGTCCGGCGTCGCATAGGCATAAGGTCTTTCATTGGCGAATCCGACCGAAATATAACCTTCACGCTGCGCTTTCTCCAACGTCGTTTCCGCCGCGCCGCCGGAAGCGTCCGGGTTTTCCTGCTTGTCTCCGCTCCCGCATCCCGCCAGCACCCCCAACGAAACCAACAAAACCAAGCCAAGCCTGACGTGAATCCATTTCTTCATTCCTCGAACTCCTTTTCTCCCTTATTTTGGTCAAACACGGTTGTTATGGTAACATGGATCGGCTCGAGGCTCACCCTTCATATCCGAGGCTCAGCAGGGCTGAGTCGGACTCAGCTCCGCTGAGGGGGGCTCAGCGGCCCTATTCGGCTTTATCCTCCCATATCCTGCCGTATCGGCCCCTATTCGAATTCGCGAAAAATCTCTTCCTATTAAGCAAAATAAAGAGAAGCTGAGATAAATCTAATAAATCGCTTTATTTTAATTCATAATCGCCCAAAATAACGATTTTTCGCCATCCGTCGACAAAAAAATCGAGCCCGCTAGGGACTCGATTTTTTTTGCAAAACAGGCGTAGTTTAAATCAGCGGCATGACGAGAGAAAAGCCGATAATCCCCAGCATGAGAACCGTAATATGGAACAACGAGAATATGAACATGGCGTTCGCCCACTTCTTCTCGGGCTTGCGGCGGTATCCCGATACGCTGAGCGCCAGCCACCAGACGCTTAACGCCGCGTTCGAGACGGCGATGACCGGACTGAACGGCCAGAACAGCGCGCTGGACAGCAGGAGCGCGACCAAATAGACGTTCATCTGCACGTACGTTCTGCGGATGCCCTTGACGACGGGAAGCATCGGAATGCCCGCCGCGCGGTACTCGTCCATCCGACGGATCGCGATCGCGTAGAAATGGGGCATTTGCCAGACGAGCATCATCGCGAAGATAGCCAGCGCCCCCGAATGCGTCAGATCGGGCGAGATGGCCGCCCATCCGATCAGGGGAGGCATCGCGCCGGAGAGGCTTCCGACTTCCGTGTTGTAGATCGTCGTCCGCTTGGTCCACATCGTATAAGGAACGACGTACAGGAACAGACCGAGAAAACCGAACAGCGCCGCCAGCGGAGACGCAACGTACAAGGCGATCAGGCCGAATACGGCGGTCCAGATGGCGATGAACAGCCCGCTCCTCGTGCCGACGTATCCGGTTACGGTCGGCCGCTCCTTCGTTCTGTCCATAATAGCGTCGATGTCCCGATCGTACAAATTGTTGAACGCGCCGGCCGAACCGATCACGAGAAAAGATCCGATCCCGGCCAGGACGATCGTGCCGATCTTGTCGAAGAACGGGATTCCTTCTACGTATAAGGCCATGCACAAGCCGGCGAACATCGCGATCAGGTTGGATTTGATGATTCCGATTTTTATCGTATCGAATAAGACATGGATAAACGATTTCGTGGGCATTTCAAGACTCAGACGACCGTTTTGAACTCGCTGCACGGCTTATCCGCTCCTTCCAGATTATCCTCCCCCCTATGCTAACATAACTTGCGCGATCATTCGCGGCTTTCGCGGAGACACCATCATTTTGTCATAAATTTATGTCGGCCCCGTCACAAATTCCGGTTTAGGGTTGGCCCGTGCGGTTTCGCCTCAGCAGCGCGACCGTTTCCTCCACGGACTGATCGAGAAACGACCGGGGCGGACGGGACTTCGCCAGCACCGTCAATCCGATCCACGAGACGACCAGCGCTTGCGCCAAGCCTTTGGCAGGAAGGCCGGGGTCCAACTCTCCGGAACGAATCCCCCGCTCGATCGCTTCCTGGAAGAGGACGGCGATATACATCTGATGCTCCCTGGTCAAAACCGCGAATTTCTCGTCATGCGGCGCCAGCTCCACCATCGAGTTGATGCAGAAGCATCCCCGGTTTGGCCCCTCTTCGTCCACGGTTGCCGTCGTGCTGCGAAACAGGCTTCGGAAAGCCTCAACAATAGAAGCGCGGTTTTGCAGAGAGCCCCGGACGTAAGCGGCATGGTCGCCCGTATACTTGCGAAGCGCGGCTTCGAACAGCTCCTTCTTATCGCCGAAAGCCGCGTACAGGCTCGGGCGCTGTATGCCCATGCCAGCCGTCAGATCGCTTAAAGACGTCCCCTCGAACCCCTTCTCCCAAAACAGCCGCATCGCCGCATCGAGCGCCTGCTCCTCGTCGAACTCTCTCGTACGCGCCATACTTCTCCCTCATTTCGTATCGAACGGTATTTTAAAATATACGCCTTATAAAGTTGATTGTCAAAGGATGACTGTAGGAGTTGACAGATTTGATTCTTTAAAGCTATATTTGTGACGCTATATTATTTACCGTTCGGTACATAATAAAATGCAGAAGAATCAGGAGGAATGGGGACATGAAAAATAGCGTTTCGCATTCGGGGAGCGCGGCGGAGGTCGGCCATCCTGGCGCAGGAGCCGCGCAGCCGGCCCCTCTTTCGCTACGTGCGGCCTATTTGTTTGCCGCTGCCGCTGGGCTGGCGGTGGCGAACGTGTACTATGCTCAGCCGCTGCTCGATTCGATCGCGGGAGAATTCGGCATCGCCCGCTCCACGATCGGCATAGTCGTTACGGTGACGCAAATCTGCTATGCGCTCGGTCTGCTGCTGATCGTGCCGCTGGGAGATCTGCTCAACCGCCGCAAACTGATCGGGGCGCAGATGCTATTGTCCGTCGCCGCGCTGCTGGCAGTCGGCCTCTCTTCGTCGAGCGCGACGCTGTTCGTCGGCATGGCTGCGGTCGGAGGACTCGCCGTCGTGACGCAGACGCTGGTCGCGTACGCGGCCGCTTTGGCTTCCCCTGCCGAGAGGGGACGCATCGTGGGCTTGGTGACAAGCGGCATCGTCATCGGCATTTTGCTTGCCCGGTCGTTCGCGGGCTTGTTGGCCGATATGGGCGGCTGGCGCGCCGTGTACTTCGCATCGGCGGCGCTCACGTCCGTCATGGCCGTCGCCTTGCTTCGGACGCTGCCTCTCCGCGAGCCTGCAAGCGAATCCGTCACCTACCCCGGCCTGCTTCGATCGATGCTCTTGCTGTTCGCGCAGGAGCGAATACTGCGGGTTCGCGCCGTCCTCGCCATGCTGATTTTCGCCGCATTCAGCATTTTGTGGACTTCGCTGGTGCTGCCTCTCAGCGCCCCGCCTTTCTCGCTGTCGCATACGGCGATCGGCGCTTTCGGACTGGCGGGAGCCGCCGGAGCGATGGCGGCCGCGCGCGCCGGCAGATTGGCCGATCGCGGCCTCGGACAGCGAACGACCGGAGCGGCGCTGCTTCTGCTGCTCGTCTCCTGGCTGCCGATCGGGATGACTCCGCATTCGTTGTTCGCGCTGCTCGCCGGCATCGTCCTGCTCGACGCGGCCGTGCAGGCGGTGCATGTGACCAACCAGAGCCTCATCTTGGCCGTGCGGCCGGAAGCCCGGAGCAGGCTGACCGCCGGCTATATGATGTTCTACTCGTTCGGCAGCGCGGCCGGTTCGATCGCCTCCACGATGACGTATCATGCCTCAGGCTGGACCGGCGTCTGCTTGCTCGGCGCGGCTGTCAGCGCCGCCGCCCTGCTGTTCTGGCTGTTCACCCGCCGTCCTTGAAGCGCCCGTCCCGCCCGTTACCAAGCGGTTTGGCTGGCCGCATTATCTCGCAATTGGGTGGTTACAGCTCCTTCAGTCTGGCTTACAGTGGGGGTGCTCGATTTTCTAATCCAGTCCCGGGAGGTGGCGCTTGTGTTTTACTTCTATTTTCTGCTTGCACTTATGTTCGGAGGGGTCGGCGTTCTGTATCTGTTCGGCAAAAGCATCGTCAAGGCGGAGCAATAAGGTCTTACCCATCAGCCCGGGCCGCGATCGGTTCGGGTTATTTGACGTGTCCCGATCCGGCGACAGGAACCCGCGCGGCTTATGTCGAACATGTATGTTTGCAGTCGAATAACGGAGGTACCAGGCGAAATTGGTACTTTTCGGTCCGTCCTCTTTCAGGCACAATGAACTTGCGGGAACGATACGCGGGAAGGAGATCTCTCTATGAACATTCGCAAAGTCAAAATATACGGAACGGGCAAATACATGCCCGGCCGCCCGATCTCCGATCTGGAGATGGATGATCGACTCGGCGTTTCCCGGGGCTGGACGCGCAGGGTGACGGACATCGTCTCCCGGCATTATGCCGGAGAAGACGACACGGCATCCGCTATGGGCGCGAAAGCCGCCCAGGCCGCCCTGCAGGCCGCGAACCTGAAGTTCACCGACATGGATTGCCTCGTCGGCGCAAGCGGTACCAAGGAGCAAGCTCTCCCCTGCTCCGCCGTATTCATTCAACGCGAGTTGGGGATGGAGCAGTCCGGCGTCCCCGCCTTCGATATCGATTCCACCTGTCTCAGCTTCCTGGCGGCGCTTGACGCCATGTCCTGCATGATCGCGGCCGGAAGATACCGCTACGTGCTGATCGTCACGTCCGAGATCGCATCCGTCGGCCTCGATTGGCGGCACAAGGAAAGCGCGGCGCTGTTCGGGGACGGAGCCGCCGCCGTTGTCCTCGGTCCGGCGGAGGACGGCGAGCCGTCCGCCATCGTCGGCGCCTCCATGCGCACCTACAGCGCCGGAGCCGCCTTCTCCGAAATTCGCGCGGGCGGCACCAGGCGGCACCCGAACGGCTATCGTCCCGCCGCCGCTGACGACTATTTGTTCCGGATGGACGGTCCGGCCATCTACAAGATGGCTTCTCGCCTGCTGCCCGACTTCACCGAGGAGCTGCTGCAATCGGCGGGAACGAGCATGTCGGACTTGAAAGCGGTCATCCCCCACCAAGGCAGCGCGATGGCCGTTCGCCTCATGCGCAAGAAGCTGGGCATAGCCGAGCGCCAGCTTGTCTATATTACGCCGAACCACGGCAATACGATCGCCGCCTCCCTCCCGATGGGCCTTCATGAAGCGATCCGGACGGGACGGATCGAGCGGGGAGACCGCGTGCTGCTGATCGGCACGGCGGCGGGATTGACGCTGGGAGGGCTGATCCTTGACTATTGAGACGGGATCGGAACCGCAGCGCGTTCTCCTTACCGGAGGCCGTTCTCCGGCGGCTTTGGAGCTGGCCCGCCTGTTCCGCGCCGCCGGCCATCGGGTTTACGCGGCCGAATCCGCGCCCTATCACCTGTGCCGGGTATCCCGTTCCGTCGAACGAAGCTTCCATGTCCCCCCGCCCACCGAAAATTCGGAGAAGTACGCCGCGGCGCTGTGCGCGATTGCCGAACAACACCGCATCGACGCGCTGATTCCGACTTGCGAGGAGATTTTCCACGTTTCCAAGGAGCTCGACCGATTCGAGGGCGTTTGCCGCGTGCTGGCAGCGCCTCTAACGGAACTGGACTCTCTCCACCACAAAGGAAAATTCATAGAAACCGCGGAGCGCCTCGGACTTCCCGTGCCGGACACGGTGACGCTGGACACGCCGGACGGCTGGCTGCAGCTGCTGGACAGCCCCCGCTTTGCCGAAGGCATCGCGCTCAAGCCGGCCTATTCGCGATTTGCTTCGCGCACGCTGATGCTCGATTTGCGCCGTACCCCCTTGCCGGATTTCCGCCGTGAGGAAATCGCGCGCAAGCTGGCCGGGGCCGACGTGTCGGACCGCCGTCCCTGGATCGCCCAGGAGCTGCTGCGCGGCGAGGAATGGTGCACCTACAGCGTGGCGCACGAAGGCCGGATCGCGGCTCACGCCGCGTACCGCAGCCGTTATCGCGCCGGCCGGGGCGCCAGCATCCATTACAAGCCGGCCGACCAGCCGCAGCTGTTCCATTGGGTCCGGCGCTTCGTCGCGGGACTCGGCTTTACCGGGCAGATCGCCTTCGATTTCATGGTGTCGCCGGAAGGCGCCGTCCTGCCGATGGAATGCAATCCGAGGGCGACGAGCGGAGTGCATCTGTTCGGATCGGACGGCCGCCTGGCGGAAGCGCTGCTGAGTCCCTCCGCTCTTCTGGCGGCCGGACGAATCGCCTCTCCCGCCGCACAATTAAGACAAGGCGCGATGCTCTCGGCCGCGATGCTGAGCTACGGACTAGTCCAGGCCGTCCGCGAACGAACGCTCGGCGAATGGCTGCGCGCTTGGCGAAACAGCCGGGACGTCGTGTACCGCCGGGAAGACCCGAAGCCTTTCGCGGAGCAGTTCCGGCTGCTCGCCTGGACGCGCCAGACGGCTGCCCGGCAGCGCCTGACGCTTCAAGAAGCGTCTACCTCGGATATCGAATGGAATGGTGAACGATGACAAAAGTATTGGTAACGGGAGCAACTGGATTTCTGGGCCGGGCGACGGCCGTTCGCTTGCGCGATCTAGGATGGGACCTGACGGGGCTCGGACGCGACGAGAAAATCGGGCGTCAGCTGGCCGCGCTGGGTATCCCCTTCCTTCAGGCGGATTTGCGCAACCGGCAGCAGATCGAAGACGCCTGCGCCGGACGCGACTACGTCATCCACTGCGCGGCGCTGTCTTCTCCGTGGGGAACCTACCGAGACTTCTACGAGACGAACGTCGGCGGCACGGAGCATGTCGTCTCCGGCTGCGTTCGTCACGGGGTTCGCAGACTGGTCCATGTGTCCACGCCAAGCGTTTACTTCAATTATAGAGATCGGCTGCTTGTTTCCGAGAAAGAGGAGCTGCCCCGCAAGCCGGTGAACGCCTACGCCGCCACGAAGCTGATGGCGGAACGGGTCGTTGCGGATGCGGCCGGCAACGGATTGTCTTCGATCATCGTGCGGCCCAGAGCCGTATTCGGTCCGGGCGATACGTCGTTGTTCCCTCGGCTGCTGCGAGTGAACGATTCGCGCGGCATTCCGCTTATCGGCGGCGGCGAGGCGCTGCTCGATCTGACCTATGTCGACAACGCGGTCGACGGGCTCGTTCAGGCGTGCAATGCGCCGGAAAGCGCCGCGGGCGCGATCTACAATCTGTCGAACGGAGAGCCCGTCAAGCTGATCGAACTGCTGCGGCGGTTATTCGCTCTGCTGGAGCTGCCGCTGCGTACCCGACGCGTCTCCCGGCCTGCCGCCCTTGCGGCAGGAAGCGCAATGGAGTGGCTGTACAGAGCGTTCCCGGCGATTGGCGCGGAGCCGCCTTTTACCCGCTATACAGTCGGCCTGCTGGCCTACAGCCAGACGCTCGATCTGGCCCAAGCGCGCCAAGCGCTGAACTACGAACCGCTAATCCCGCTCGACGAGGGCTTGCGCCGATTCGCGGACTGGTGGAGGAGCAACCCGTCATGAACCGAGAGAATCCCGTCCAGGTCGAGCTTATGCTCCTGTCCGCCGGCTATTGCCTGCATCCCGAATTCGTGACGCTGCAGGGCGGCTCGCTGCGATCGGCCGCCTATCCGGCCGGCTTCGCCTGCATTCGCCACCCTTCGCACGGCTGGATTTTGTTCGATACCGGCTACTCTCCGCGATTTCGCGAGCTGACCGGTTCTTTTCCCTATTCGCTGTATCGCCGACTCACGCCCGTCATTCTGCATGAGGATAACACCGCCGTCCGGCAGCTCGCCCGGCTCGGCATTGCCGCGGAGGACGTCCGCAGTGTCATTCTCTCACACTTCCACGCCGACCATATCGGAGGCGCGCGGGACTTCCCGTTCTCCCGCTTTCTGTATCCCCAAGCGGCCTACGAAGCCGTTCGAAGCCTAGGTCCCTTCCGGGCGACCCGGGCAGGCTTCGTCGCTGGACTGCTGCCCGATCGCTTCGCCGAAACCGCGCAGTCGATCGAATCGCTGGCCAAGCAAGTCCCCCTGCCGGACAACATTCCGTTCTATGAAGGCTACGATCTGCTCGGTGACGGCAGCCTGATCGCGATCGCCATGCCGGGACACGCGGCGGGCCAGATCGGCCTGCTGCTGTCCACATCCCGCGCGCGCGTGCTGCTCTGCGCCGACGCCTCGTGGTCGAGCCGGGCGCTTCGCGACAACCGTCCGCCCCATCCGGCGGCAGGGCTGGTCATGCATGACCGCGCGGCGTACCGCGACTCGTTCCGCAGGCTTCGAAGCTGGCAGGCGTCCGATCCCGGGCTTATCGTCGTTCCGAGCCATTGCAGGGAGTTCTACGATATCGACAGCCGGGAGGTAAGACGCTTATGATTCGGGACGCCCTTGCTTTTATCAAGCACTACAGAAGCGGAAAAAAACGAGGCGGAACTACGAATCGCCAAGCGTTCGAAAAGATACTGGAACGGCTCGTCGTCCGGCACGTCTCGCAAGTCCGCGAGCGTTCCGCCTTTTACCGGGAATGGTGGGGTTCTATCCCGTCGGAGCAGTGGCGTTCTTTCCCGACGATCGACAAGTCGGTGATGATGGCGCACTTCGACAGCCTCAATACGGCGGGCATCGCGAAAGCGCAAGCCTTCGCGGTGGCGGAGGCGGCCGAAGCTTCGCGCGACTTCAAGCCTGCCATCGGGAACGTGACGGTCGGACTGTCCTCGGGCACGTCCGGCAATCGCGGACTGTTTCTCGTCGACGCGAGGGAGCGGGCCGGATGGGCCGGCGCGGTGCTCGGCAAAATGCTGCCCGGCTCCCTCCTGTCTCGCTGTTCGATCGCCTTCTTCCTGAGGGCGAACAGCAATTTGTACGAATCGGTGGGCGGCAAGCGGCTGTCCTTCGAATTTTACGACCTGCTCGATCCGCTGCCCGATCAGCTTAAGCGGCTTGAACGCCAGCGGCCCGACGTCATCGCCGCCCCTCCCTCCGTGCTGCGCCGCCTTGCAGAAGCCGTCCGCTCCGGCAAACTGCGAGCGAAGCCGAAGCGGATCATCTCCGTCGCCGAGGTGCTGGACCCGCTCGACCGGGAATACATCAGGGAGGCGTTCGGCCAGACCGTCCACCAAATCTATCAATGCACGGAAGGGTTTCTCGGCTGCACCTGCCCCTATGGCACGCTGCATCTGAACGAGGATCTCGTCTATATCGAAAAAGAGTACGTACCCGGCAAAGACCGAACGTTCGTGCCGATCGTGACCGATTTCTCCCGCACGACCCAACCGATCGTCCGCTACCGGCTCAACGATCTGCTGACCGAGAGCGAGCAGCACTGCCCGTGCGGCTCCCCGTTTACGGCCATCGAGCGGATCGAAGGCCGCTGCGACGATATTTTCTATGCGACGGGCGGCGGAGTCGACGAAGACGAAGCGCTGGTCACGATCTACCCGGACTTCGTCACGCGCGCGATTATCGGCGCTTCTCCCGCTATCGCGCAATACCGGGCGATCCAGACGGGACTGGACGAATGGACGGTCGAGCTTGAGCTGCCGGAGGCGGAGCGGGACATGGCCGAAGAGCGGGTTCGCGCGGCAATCGCCGCGTTGTGCGGCCGCCTTCGCTGCCGTACGCCGCGAATCGTCTTCTCCGCCTACTCGCATGAAGCCGGCATCGCGAAGCTGAGGCGCGTAGAAAGGAGATGCAAGCTTTGAAGCCCCGAATCGAGCTGTACGAAGCGGCCGACGCGAGCGAACTCGAGTGGCCCGACAACGAATACGGCCGCTATGCCAAGCGGTATTTGCTGCCTCTTCTACAGGAAGATTCAGAGCGGTTCGTACGGAACGTCCGTACCCGGATCCTCGTGCTGACGGCGGACGGGATTCCGCTTCCAATCACCGTGAATGAAGAGGAGTACGACAACAGCTACGTCTGTTCCCCGTACACCCACTATGTCAGCTACGCGAAACAGGAGCTTATTTTGCTGGGCAACCGCGCGCTCATTGCCGGACTGGACGCGCTTCTATCCGGAATCGGCCGCCTGCTGAAGCTCAGCGGCTTTAACCGGGTCGTGCACGTCAACAACTGGCTTCTGTCGACCAATCTGTACCCGGAGCTGAACGCCACGCAATGGGACGCCGTGCTGGACAAGCTGGTCGCCCGCTTCCCCGGGCATACGATCGCCTTTCGCTCGCTTAATCCGTCTCTCAATGCGCCCATGCTGAACCTCCTTCGTTCCAAGGGCTGCCTGCTCGTCCCGAGCAGACAAATTTACTTGCTGAGAACCGGCGATGCCGGCTTCGGCAACGCCAAATCCCGCTGGCTGCTGAAACGGGACGGCGCACTGGCGGCCAAGGAAGGCTACGAGACAGTCGGACCCGGCGACGTAACCCGGCAGGATCTCCCCCGCATCGCGGAGTTGTATCGTCTGCTGTATCTCGATAAGTACTCCTGGCACAATCCGCAATTCACGGAACGTTTCCTGGAGGAAGCGCTCGATAACCGCATATTGGAGCTGCACGGATTTCGCCGCAACGGAAGGCTTGACGCGGTTCTCGGCTTCTACGCCAGGGACGGCGTGATGACGACGCCTTTGTTCGGCTACGACACTTCGCTGCCTCAGGAGCTCGGCTTGTACCGGATGCTGTCCGCCCGGCTCATCGAATTGGCAAGTGAGCGCGGATTTCTGCTGCACGAAAGCTCCGGCGCGGCCCAGTTCAAGCGCAATCGGGGCGCCGAGGCGGAGATCGAATTTTCTGCGGTTTACGTGCGGCATCTGCCGCTGAGGCTCCGCATGCCTTGGGCGACGCTCGGCAAGCTGTTAAACCGCATCGGAGTGCCGCTGCTGAGAAAGTACAAGCTGTAGCGCAGAATATGCCATCTCCCCTCCCCGGGCGGCAAGCCCCAAGGAGCAAATCGTGGTAGACTGGGAGAGACGGTACGAACGAACAGCAGTTCCCTATCATTCGAGCAGCAAAAGGAGGTTGACCCATGTCGACCGTTGAGCGAATCGCCCTCGTAACCGGAGCCTCCAGCGGCTTCGGCCTTTTGATTTCCACCGCCTTGGCCCGCGGCGGGTACCGGGTCGTGGCCACGATGCGCGATCCGGATCGCCGGGAACCGCTCATGCAGGAAGCGGACAGACTCGGCGTCGGAGACAGGCTGGAGGTCGTCCGGCTTGACGTTACCGACTCCGCCTCGATTGAAGCGGCCGTCGCGCATATTATGGAACGCTACGGCCGGATCGACGCGCTCGTGAATAACGCCGGCTACGCTGTCGGCGGGTTCTCCGAAGAAGTGCCGCTGGAAGCGTGGAGAGCGCAGATGGAGACGAACTTCATCGGCGTCGTCGCCGCGACGCAGACCGTTCTGCCCATCATGCGCCGACAGCGCGAAGGAACGATCATCCAGATCGGCAGCGTCAGCGGGCGGATCGGCTTGCCCGGCTACGGAGCTTACGCCGCTTCCAAGTTCGCGGTCGAAGGCTTCAGCGAGAGTCTGCGGCTCGAGGTGGCGCCCTACGGCATCCGGGTATACCTCGTGGAGCCCGGAGCCTATCGTACGCCGATCTGGGACAAAGGCTTCGCCACGATTCATGCCAAGCCCGACTCCCCTTACGGGAAAATGCTTAACTCCGTGCTCGGTTTCGCCCGCAAATCGGCCGAATCCGCCCCGCATCCGCGGGAAGTCGCCGAGCTGGTCGCCCGGCTGGCAGCCTCCGGCCGCACGCGCAAGCTAAGACATCCGATCGGGCGAGGAGCCCGTTCGCTGGTGACGGCCGTCCGTTTTCTGCCCTGGCGCTGGATCGAAACCGCGATTCGCAAGACGCTGGACCGCGGCGCGGCGAATGAAACTTAATGGCATTAAATTCGTCCGATTCTTGACGGCCCAAGACCTTCTTTGCTATTTTCCGACCCACACGTCTTTTGCGTACCGGCCTTCATGCTCCAGGGCGAGCAGCCAATCCGCCGCTTCCTGCGGCGTCGCTCCCAGCTCGTCGCGAAATGCCTGCAGCAGCGCGGCTTCGACGTCGGGCGCCATCCTGACGCCGTCTCCGCAAATGTAAAGATGGCCTTGCCCGGATAACAAACGAATGATTTCGGCGGCGTTGCGGGACAGCAAATGCTGCACATACGTTTTGGACTTTTCTTCCATCCGCGAATAGGCGGTATGGAGGGTAACGATGCGCTCCTTCTCGTACAGCTCCAGCTCTTCCCGGTACAGATGATCCGCCTCGCTCCGGCAGCCAAAGAACAGATGAGCCTCGCCAAGCACGGCTCCTTGCTTCTTCAGCTCCGACCGCGCCTGAAGGAAACCCCGGAACGGGGCCACGCCCGTTCCCGGCCCGACCATGACGATCGGCGCTGCCGGATCTTCCGGCAGACGGAAGCCCGATTCGGGCGAGCGGACGAATACGAGCACGTCGTCGCCCGCTTGACGGCCGGCCAAGTAAGTGGAAGCGACGCCGCGATATTCTCTCAATCCGCTTCGGGCCGGCTCCCGGACGACGGAGACCGTTACGCTGAGCCGTTCCGGCTGGACGCGCGGCGAGCTGGAGATCGAATAGTAACGCGGTTTAAGCGGCGGGAGCAGCTCCAGAAACTTCTCGAAGGGCAGCTCGCACGCTTCGTATTTGTCGAGCAAATCCAGCATCGATACGCGCGGGTTCAGAATGCGCTCCTCGTAAGCAGCCTCTTCCAAGCAGCTCTCCAACTCGCGCTTATGGGGCGGGCAGACCGTATACGCGACCATCTCCCGCAACTGCGCGCGGGTAGCCGGCTCCTGCAGCTCCACGCAATGGCTGAGCAGATCGGCTGCGTTCACGGGTCGGTTTAGCGGCAGATGCGCAGCGCCGCTCCCCTCCGCGGTCAAGATCAATTGGCTGCTCGCGTTAAGACGAAAGCGGCGAATGACGCGGTCGACGTTGTCCTTGCCGTTAACCGGCAGTATGCCGAGGTGATCGCCCTCCCGGTACGCCGTTCCTGCCGGTACGGCGATTTCGAGATGGCGCGTGCTCCGCCCGCTGCCCTCCGACTGAAGCTCGCGGTTGTCGCGCACGGCGGCGTACGCCGCGCCGTAGGTCCGCGCGAAGGGAACTTCCGGCGGCGCGTTGACGAACCGAACGCCCAGCGCCGGCCCTTCCCGCCCCTCGTCTCCGCCGACGTTCAGCTCGAACGTTCTGCCGATATCCGCCCACAGCGCCCGCCTCCACTGCCCGAGCTGCTTTTCCATATCGCCTCCGGCATCGGCTTCCGCCCGGGCGGAAATTCTGAGGCCGCCCTTCCGCTCAAGCTGCTCATCGATATATCGCGGTACGCTCTGATACGTGTTCGACCAGTTGCGGTCGCCGCAGCCGAGCACTGCGTAGCGCACGCCTTCCAGTTCCCCCGGCTTGGCCTGCTCCAGCCATTTCACGAAGCCCGCGGCATTCTGCGGAGGCTTGCCGTTATAGGACGCGGTCACGATCAGCACCGCTCCGTCCGTCGGCAGCTTGCCGGCCCAATCGTTAAGCCGCGCGACCTCGCTCTTTATGCCGAATGCGCGGGCCGAATCGGCCGCCGCCCGGGCAATGCCTTCCGCCGTTCCGAGGTTGGAGCCGTACAGCACGAGCAAGGACGTCTTCTCCGCCCCCGGCACGGCGGTCGGAGCAAGCGGCTGGCGCTCCTCCTGCTGCCCGGCGATCTCTTCCGCCGCCGCCGAAACCGGGCTTGACGCCGATACTTGCTGTCCAGGACGAAGACGGACGCGCATCGTGAAGTCGCCGGGCTTAATCGTCAGATTCTGCTTCACGTCCAATTGATAGTCGCGGTGGTCGATCAGCTCGAAATGCCGGACAATCATGCCGAGCACAAGCGTCGCCTCATACAGCGCGAACTGCATGCCGATGTAGGCGCGCTCTCCGTTGCCGAACGGCTTGTAGGCATGATTCGGCACCTTGGACGGATCCTCGAATCGCTCCGGGCGGAACGAGTCGGCATCCTCTCCCCATGCCTCCTTATCGCGATGAAGCTGCGGCAGCAGCACGCTGACGGTGTCTCCTTTTTTCATCGGATACTGCCCGCCGATCACCGTATCCTCCTTGGCGTACAAGTCGAACCCCGGAGCGGTCGGCCACAGGCGCAGCGACTCGTTCAGGATCATGCGGACGTACTTCAGTTGGGTAACCTGCTTGTGCGTCGGGATCGACCCGGTCAGCACGCGGTCGACTTCCTCGTAGGCGTTCTTGAGCGCGGACGGATTTTTCAACAGAAAATAGAGCGCAAAAGACAGCAGACCGCTCGTCGTCTCGTGTCCGGCAATGAGGAAGGTGATGATCTGGTAGCGGATGTTCTCATCGTCCAGCGTCTCCCCCGTCTGCGGGTCTTTGCCGCTCAACATGCGGGCCAGCAGATCGACATCGCCATGGCTCCCCTTTGCCTTGCGCTCGGCGATAATTTTGTCCACCAGTTCGAACATCGTCGCGATATCTTCCTGGAACTGTCTCTTCGTCTTGACCCTAAAGAAATTCTGGATGCCGAGCCGTCCGCTCCGGTTCATCGCCTCGTTCAGCGCGCGCACCATGCTGACGATAAACGGGCTGTGGCTCTCCTTGTAGAAGCTGTTGAATCGATAGTTAAAGCCGCATAAACCGATCGTATCGAGCGTAAGCCGGGTCATGTCGTCGGCCACGTCGATGCTCTCGTCGGAATTCAGCCGCGCCCATTTCTGCACAAGTTGCAGGGCGATATCGGTCATCCTATCGTGGTAACCCTTCATCGCCTGCTGGCTGAACGTCGGCAGCAAAATGTTGTGCGCCTTGCGCCAGTTCGGCTCGTGCGTCCAGCTCGTGAACAGCCCGTCGCCGCTGAAGGCGCGCACGTTCTGCAATTCGCTGTAGACGTTCTTGTCGAACCGGGATACGTCGCACACTTCCGCCGCAAGCTGATGTCCCGACACGACAAGCAGGGAAAATCCGGGGCCCCGCAGCCGGTAGATCGGGCCGAGTTCCTCCGCCAGCTTGCACATGGACAGGGTCGGCTTTTCTTTATCGATCAAAGACAGATGGCCAAGCAGGCCATAGGATTTCGGTTCGGGAACATAACCGGTCTTCATCGCGTTCCACATCCTCTCCGATCGGATATCGTCAGCGGCGATCCGCGCCTGCCGCCACACCGTGATACAACGTGTCGATTACCAGCTTCGCCGCCGATTTGCCGGCGATGCGCCCCTCGTGCACCTGCTGCCAGGTGACGAACAGCAGC
>NZ_JBEPYQ010000100.1:0-26043 GCF_041641335.1 Cohnella sp.
GAAAAACTTCCATATCCCGTTCTATCAGCACGGAGCGGAGTTTTACGAGGAGGACGGCTTGCGGCCGGATCTGACTTCGGAAGAGGGAGTCGCCGCCTTCAAGCAGTGGACCGACTGGTACCGCAAGAACAATCTGCCGAAGGATATTCCGGTCTTCATCCACCACTTCCGCAACGGCGACATCCCGATCGGCGTGGCCGACTTCGATATGTACGTGCAATTGGTCGTCGGGGCGCCGGAGATCGAAGGCAAGTGGAAAATGATTCCGCTCCCCGGCGTCAAGCAGCCGGACGGCACGGTGGCCAGATGGTCGCATAACGAGTCGATGGTGCGGATCCAGGAGCCGTCGTCGCTGCTGATGCTGAATAAGAGCGAACGCAAGAACGAAGCGTGGCGGTTCATCGATTGGTGGACGTCGGACGAAGTGCAGAGCCGGTTCAGCAACGATATCGAATCGTTCGCGGGCATTGCCTATCGCTGGAATACGGCCAATCTGGCGGCGATGCAGACGATTCCGTGGCCGGAGGAGGATCTGGCCGCTCTGAACGAGCAGGACAGATGGGTCAAAAATATGCCTTACGTTCCGGGTTACTACTACCTGGCGAGAGAGATCGAGTTCGCCTGGAACCATACGGTCGTCGGCGGCATGCCGGCCAGGGAAGCGCTGGAGAAATCCGAGATGTCGCTGGCCCGGGAGATGATGCGCAAGCAGGAGGAGCTCGGCGCCTCGTCGATGGATCGCCTGTCTGTTCCGCCATATGACAAACCCTACGAGAGGAGAACGCCGTGAAAACCGTGACCCGCATTGAAGCTGTCGCCCGCAAGCCGTCCGCGCCAAACGGCTATCCGGCCCGTATCGTCCGGTTTCTGCGCGAATGCTGGGCGGATCGACTCTCGTACCTGTTTTTGGCGCCGTTTCTGCTCAGCTTCGTCTGTTTCATTATCGTGCCGGTCGCGCTGGCGATGCTGCTCAGCCTGACCTCGTTCAACGGCTTCGAATTTCCGCGTTTCATCGGGGTCAGCAACTTCATTTACATGTTCACGCAGGACGTCGTATTCATGAAGCATACGATTCCGAATACGCTCAAATTCGCCATCATCGTCGGTCCCGGCGGTTACATTTTGTCTTTCGTGCTTGCCTGGCTGATTCATCAGCTGCCGCGAAGCATTCGCGATTATTTTTCCCTGGCCGTGTACGCGCCGTCCATCATGGCGACTTCCGTGGCGCTGACGATGGTGTGGACGGCGGCGTTCAGCGGCGACAGCGTCGGCTATTTGAACAATATTTTGCTGAGCCTCGGGCTGATCGAGGCCCCGCAGCTGTGGCTTCAAGATCCGAAGTATTTGATGACGTTCATGATCATCGTTACGCTGTGGACGAACATGGGCGTCGGCTTCCTGGCGATGCTCGGCGGCTTGCAGACGGTCAACACCGAGCTGTACGAAGCGGGCCGGATCGACGGCATCAAGAACAGCCTGCAGGAAGTGTACTACATCACGATTCCGAGCATGAAGCCGCAGATGCTGTTCAGCGCGGTGATGGCGATCGTCAGCGCGATCAAGGCGGGCTCCATCTCCAGCGGGCTGTCGGGCATGGCGATCACGCCGCAATACGCCGGTCATGTCATCAACAACCACATTTACGATTACGCGTTCCTCAGATACGAATGGGGCTACGCGTCGGCGCTGTCGGTCGTGCTGCTTCTGATGAGCTATGCGATCATGCGGCTGAGCTACAAGCTGTTCGGCACGAAGGAGGATGAGTAGATGCTGCTAACTATTCGCAGGAGGTTCCGTTTCTCGCGAATGATGCTGTTCGCATTTCTCGCGGCCGTCGGCATTTTCATGCTGCTGCCGATCCTCTTTCTCGTCAACAACGCCTTCAAGCCTTTGAACGAGATGTTCCTGTTCCCGCCGAGAATTTTCGTGCAGAATCCGACGATGTACAACTTCGAGCAGATGTTCCTTCACAGCTCCGCGGGCGTCGTGCCGTTCAGCCGCTATCTGTTCAATAGCGCCGTCATTGCGACGATCACGACGCTGGCCGTTATCGTCGTCAGCACGATGGCCGGTTATGTCCTGTCCAAGCACCGCTTCCATTTCAAGGCGCTTATTATGGGCGCGATCATGATCGCGCTGATGTTTACGCCGGAGACGGTGTCGATTCCGCGGTATTTGATTGTGAGCGGACTGGGACTCAAGGATTCGTATTTGGCGCACGTGCTTCCTTTTCTGGCCTCGCCGGTCGCGGTGTTTCTTATGAAGCAGTTTATCGACCAGATTCCGAATTCGCTGATCGAGGCGGCCAAGCTGGACGGCGCGCCGGACATGTACATTTTCCTGCGGATCATTATTCCGCTGACGTCGCCCGCGGTCGCTACGGCAGGCATCATCACGTTCCAGATCGTGTATATGGACGTCGAGGCTTCATCGCTCTATATGACCAAGGAGACGATGAAGACGCTGTCCTATTACGCGGAAGCGATGACGCAGAACATTCCCGGAGTGGCGCAGATCAGCATCGCCGCCGCGATCGGGCTGCTGATGTTCGTGCCGAATTTGATCATTTTCCTGATCTTCCAGCGAAAAATGATTCAAACGATGCTGCATTCTGGCGTGAAATGAACAAGGGGACGGAGAGGGGGGATGCAGATGTTCGGCCGCATTCGGAAAGATTTGGCTGTTAAGGCGATTGCTTGCATGCTGCTGCTCGGCCTGTGGGTCCCGCAGCTCGCTTCGGCCCAGCTTCCGTATTATACGTGGTACAACGATCTCAACGCCGGCAACATCCGTACGCAGCCGATCTACGTGCCGGACCGGATCATCGAGGGCAACGGCATGGAGGGAGCGCTGTCGTCGCCGGGCGACATCTACATCGCGGATGACGATCATGTGTATATCGCCGATACGGGCAACAACCGTATCGTGGAGTTGAACGAGAAGGGCGAATACTTGCGCAGCATCGGACGCGAGGAAGGGCCGGGCCAGCTGGCCCAGCCGGAAGGCGTGTTCGTCGCGGAGGACGGAACGATCTACGCGGCCAATACCGGCGGGCAGTCGATCGTGCTCTACGCGCCGGACGGAAGCTTCCTGCGCGAGTTCAAGAAGCCGGAAGCGACGGCGCTGACGGCGGACTATCATTTCCTGCCGACCAAGATCGTCGCCGACCGTCGGGGCGTCATGTATATCGTCGTCAAGGATACGTTTCTCGGGCTGCTGCGCATGAGTCCGGAAGGCGAGTTTACCGGCTTCTTCGGCGCGAACAAGGCGAAGCTGAGCTGGCTGGACCGGCTGAAGCGGGCGCTGCTGAACGAGGGGCAATTGGCCCGCGAGATCGCGAAGCAGCCGAATCCGATCCAGAACGCGACGCTGTCGGACGACGGCTTCCTGGTGACGACCAGCTCGGGGAGGGCCAGCGACGGACAGATCAAGAAGCTGAACGCCGGAGGTTTCGACGCTTTCGGCAACAAGGAGTTCCACCAGGAAAATCTCGTCGATACGGCGATCGACCGCAACGGTTTTCTGTACGGATTAAACCGCAACGACAGAATCAGCATCTCGGTCTACGATCCAACGGGCGAGGTCGTCTTCTATTTCGGCTCGACTCAGAAGGGGGCGCGCCAGCTGGGCATTACCGATTACGGCATCAGCATCGACATCAACAGCGCCAACGAGCTATGGGTCGCGGACAACGCGTCCAATCTGATCCAGGTGTTCAAGAGAACGAGCTTCGGCGACACGTATATGACGGCTTCCCATTTGTACTTCGAAGGCGATTACGAACGCAGCCGGTCTTATTGGGAAGAGGTCATCCGGCAGAACGGCATGCTCAACATCGCCTATAACGGCTTGGGCAAGATCGCCCTGCACGATCGGGACTACGCGGCGGCGCTCGATTATTTCAAGCAGTCGAACGATCCGGAAGGCTATTCCGACGCTTACTGGTACATCCGGTACGAATGGTTGAAAAATAACTTCCTGCTCGCAGTCGTCGTGCTGGTCGCCGGAATCTGGGGAGTGTCGTTCGGAGCGCGCCGCCTCTCGGCGTTCGTGCGCAAGCGATCATGGCCGCCGCTCGTTCGGAGGTATGCCGGCGAATTGAGGGACGCGCTCTATTTGATGTTCCATCCGTACAACGGCTTTTATCGGCTGAAGGACCGCAATATTTCCATCGCGGTAATCGTCTTCCTGCTTGCGCTGGCGGTTGCCGTTCACATTTGGTCCGTGTTCGCTTCCGGCTTTATCGCTTATCCTTACGATCTTGGCGAGTACAATCTTCCGCTGTCCTTGGCGTTCCTGATCGTGCCCTGGGTAACGTGGGTCATCGCGAACTACTTGGTGAGCACGGTCAAAGGCGGGGAAGGTCGTTTCCGGGAAGTGCTGCAGGCGAGCGCTTTCGCGATCGTTCCGTACATCGTCATCACGATTCCGGCGACGATTCTGACCAACTTCGTCGTGCTGGAGGAATGGATTATTATCGATCTCTTCCGCCAGGCGATGTGGATCTGGATTATCGTTCTGTTCCTGGTCATGACGCAGGTCATTCATAACTTCGATTTCACCGAAGCGATCAAGAACGCGGTCATTACGCTGCTGACGATCGGGGTCATCTGGGTATTCGCGACGATCATCTCCGGCCTGGTGTACAACTTCTACGACTTTATTGCGCAGATCTACCGGGAGGTGACCTTCCGTGCTTAGAAAATTATGGCCTTCAAACGGCAAATACAGACTGCTGCTCCTATTCGCGCTTATCGCCGTCGTGGCGGTGGCGTCGATCGTCTACGGCAGACGGGATAAGCTTCCTTCTCTTCAGGCGATGGGAATCGCCGGCCCCGTTACGCATTTCGCTCCGGTGTTGGAAGGAGCCGCATGGCAGGCGGGCGGTATCGACGGCGAAGGCTTCTCCCTCGCGGGGGACAACGCCAGGTATTCGCTGCTGCTGGAGCCGAAGACGAGCCAGCTTGTCGTTCTCGACAAGTCGGGCGGGTACAAGTGGCGGAGCAATCCGTCGCCCGAGCAGCTCGCCCAGGAGACGGTCAAGGGCGCGCTGCTGGAAAATCTGCAATCTCCGTTCGTCGCCGAGGTAGTCGTCGCCGGGCAGACGAGAAGAACGATGCTGAGCACGCTCACGAAAGGGGTAACGATCGACTATGTCCCGATCGGCGACGCGGGCGTTCAGGCGACTTATACGTACGAGAAAGAGAAGCTGAGCTTCGTCATTCAATTCACGGTGACCGACCGCGGCCTGGAGGCGGCCGTACCGTCGGACGGCATTCGGGAGTCGGGCGATTACTGGCTGTATTCCTTGCAGCTGCTGCCTTATTTCGGCGCGGTTCCGACGGGCGGGGAGGAAGGTTATCTGTTCGTGCCGGACGGCCCGGGAGGGCTGATCCTGTACGACCGCCAGCGGCCTTCGGTCGCCAGCGGCTACGAGTATCCGATCTACGGGGACGATCCGGCGCACGTCAACTACGACGAGAGCATACAGGCGCAGCGGGAGCAGATAGCCTATCCGCTCTACGGGTTGAAGCGCGGAGACCGCGCGTTCGCCGCGATCGTGAAGGAAGGGCCGTATACGGCGAAGATCAAAGCGGTCACGCCAAGCAGCAGCTCGCGGTATCATTCGATCGGGATCAGCTTCGGCTATCGCGAAGAATACGGCCGCAAAGTGAGCGGCATTACGAAGGAGACAGTCAAGGCGGTGCGCAAGGAGCGGACGGCGGAAGACCGGCGGGTGGAATATCGTCTGCTAGCCGGGGAGGAAGCCGATTACGTCGGGATGGCGCACGCGTATCGCGATTATCTGCAAGAGAGCGGACAACTGGGCGCTCCGCTGGCGGCGACGGACCACGTTCCGCTCATGCTGTCGATCGTCGGAGGCGGCAGCAAGCCGCAATTCGGCAGAAGCGGGTACGAGGCGGCGACGACGTTCGAACAGGCGGAGCACATCGTCCGGGATTTGCGCGAGGCAGGCGTGGCGAACATGAGCGTCATCTACCAGGGCTGGCAGAACAGCGGCCATACGTATACCGACAAGCGGTTTCCGATCGTCTCGGAGCTTGGCGGCGAGAAGGGGGCGAGACGGTTCGCGCAAAGCATGCGCGAGCTCGGAATCCCGGTACTGTTCGACGATTACATGGCCTGGAAGGACGAGGCGCACAGTTCCTTCTATAAGAAGACGGACGGCGTTCGCGGCATCGATTCCACGGTGCTGTCCGGAACGGGAGACGCGTTCATCGTGAATCCGGTGAAAGCGATCCGCCAGCAGAAGCTTGTCGTCGACGCGCTGAAGAAGATCGGAATCGACGGCATCCACTACGCCGACGGCCCGGGCAGCATCGCGTTCAGCGACTACAGGTCGAACGCTCCGCTGACGCGCGGGGACACGGTGCATTATTACCGGGAGCTGCTGGACTACGTCAGGGAGCAACTCGGAACGGCGGGGGTGCAGCGCGGGGAGCAGTACGCGCTCGGGCATGCCGACTATATCGAGGAGCTGCCGCATTCGTCCAGCCGGGATTTCATCGTCGACGAGACGGTGCCCGTCTACCCGATCGCCGTTCACGGCACGGTCGCCTATTCGACGGCGCCGGGCAATCTGCGCGATGTGTACGAGGACGAGATGCTGCGGGCGATCGAATACGGGGCGATTCCGGCCTTTATGCTGACCTATGCCGAGAGCCGCGTGCTGAAGGGGACCGATTACCAGGATTTGTTCAGTACCGAGTACGCGGTCTGGAAGGATCGCATTCTCGAAGACTACGATAATTTCGACCGTCTGGCCGGCGTGCTCCACCAGCCGATCGCGGATCACGAGAAGGTGGCGGAAGGCGTCTACATCACGATATACGAGGACGGTACCCGGGTCACCGTCGACTATAACACGAAGCAATTCGGCGTCGAGGGAGGGAGAAGCGAATGAACGGGAAAACCTCGCGGCGCAGACAGCTTCTGCAGTTTCGCTGGAAGGAATACGGAATGGGTTATCTGTTCATACTGCCCTGGATGATCGGATTCGTCGCTTTCGTGGCTTTTCCGATCGGATGGTCGCTGTGGAACAGCTTTAACCAAGTGTTCATTACGAGCGAAGGCTTCAAGTACACTTGGGTCGGTCTGAGCAATTTCCGGAGAATGCTGGTCGAGAACAACGCTTACCCGATTATTTTGATTACGTATTTGCAAGAAGTGCTGCTCATTATCCCGCTGATTCTCATTTTCTCCTTTTTCGTGTCGCTGCTGCTCAATGAGAAGTTTCCGGGAAGAGGATGGATGAGGGCGCTCTTCTTCCTTCCGGTCATTTTCGCTACGGGGCAGGTCATTATGGAGCTGTTCGTGCAGGGAGCGGGCGAGCTGCCGTTCATGGAGCAGTACAATCTGGACGTCATCCTGAGGCAGTATTTCAACGAGAGCACGGCCAACATGCTGCTCGGCGTTCTCGGCAAGGCGGTCATCATTCTCTGGTATTCCGGCGTGCAGATTCTGATCTTCATCGCTGGCTTCCAGACGATTCCGAAGACGGTGTACGAGGCGGTCAGGGTGGACGGGGCTTCGCCGTGGGAGAGCTTCTGGAAAATTACGTTCCCCGGCATGCTGCCTTTTATCGGACTGAACGCGGTGTACACGATAGTCGATCTGTTTACGTTCCCGTTTAATCCGGTGCTGGAGATCGTTCGGAACAATATGTTCTCGCCGACGACGGGTTACGGCTACGCAAGCGCCATGGCTTGGCTGTACTTCGCCATCGTGCTGGTGCTGCTCGGCATTACGATGTGGCTGACCTATCGCGCGACCAAGGGGAGGGGGGAGCTTCGATGAAGCTGGAGGAAGCGTACAAGCAAGTTAAACTTGATATCGCCGAGACGCTCGCGCACCGCAAGACGCAGAAGCTGAAGATGACGGTGCTCGGCCAGAACGTGAAGGACGGGTTGGTCGCCAAGCTGGTCATTTTCGCGCTGCTGATGGTCATTGCCTTCCTGTATGTCAAACCGATTCTGTATATGATTTCGACCAGCCTCAAGAGCGTGGCCGACATGATCGATCCCGTCGTCGGGCTGATTCCGCGGGAGCTGAACCTGGCCAACTACGCGGATGCATGGAAGGGGCTCAAGTATCCCGAAGGCTTCCTGGATACGATGACGATCGCGCTCGTCGGCTCCGTGTTCCAGGTGTTCACGTGCGCGCTGACCGGCTACGCGCTGGCGAGGCTGAAGTTTCCGGGGAAAAACCTGATGTTCTTCCTCATTCTCGTCGCCTTCCTCGTTCCGCCGCAGCTGACGATCGTTCCTCTCTACATGATCTACAGCGAGCTGGGGTGGATCAACACGCCGTTCGTGTTTCTCGTGCCCGCTCTGTTCGGGCAGGGCTTGCGGGGGGCGCTGTTCATCATCATCTTCCGGCAGTTCTTCCTGTCGCAGCCGAAGGCGTTGGAGGAGGCGGCCAAGATCGACGGGGCTTCGGCGTTCCGGCTGTTCTTCCGCATCATGATGCCGCTGGCCGCTGGCGCTTGTCTCGTCGTGTTCCTGTTCTCGTTCGTCTGGTACTGGAACATGAGCTACGAGGCGGCGCTGTTCCTGAGCAAGGACTTCACGCCGTTATCCCTGCGGCTCAGTTCGATGCAGATGGAGCTGATCGGGAACAAGGCTCTCGACTACAGCGCGGGAGTCGGGCAGGACCCGATCTCGGAGGGTCCGCGGATGGCGGGCGCGTTCCTCATCATCTTCCCGCCGCTGCTTGTCTATCTGATCGCCCAGCGATGGTTCACCGAAGGCATCGAGCGCACCGGGCTGGTGGAGTAGGCGGGGCTTTTCGACCCCCCCTTGCTGCGTTGGCTTGGGAGCTGGGGTAAGGCAAGGCTCAAACGGAGGACGTTGTTCTAAGAAGTCGAGTAATTCCTCCCAAATGGTGCTCAAGCGGAGGACGTTGTTCTAAGAAATCGAGTACTTCCTCCCAAATGGTGCTCAAACGGAGGGCGTCGTTCTAAGAAATCGAGTAATTCCTCCCAAATAGTGCTCAAACGGAGGACGTTGTTCTAAAGAATCGAGTAACGTCTCCCGCAAAGAACATTGAACAAAGAAATAGGGGCCATCCCATGATCATCTGCTAGATGACTCATAGGACGGCCCCGACATTCAACAGGATTGGCTAACGAGAATGGCAGATTGTGTGCAAGAGCGTTGAGGCTTTGTCTCTCAAGTTGGCGCTACTGCTTGCTGGCCAGTTCCATTTCGACCGCTTTGTCGAGCTCGGTTTCGGCGGACTTTAGGGCGTCCTCCACGCTTAGCTCTCCGAGGATCACCTTCTCGAACTCATAGGCGAGAATCGAAGGGGCGTTCAAGGTAAGCGTCGGATGGATCGCCGGCGAAGGCGCGAATTTGTTGTAGTAGATGGCCGAGACGTTTTTCCCTTCCAGCAAGGGGACGTTGGCGCCGAATGCCTTGCGGACTTCTTCGTTCAGCAGGTGAGTCGGTTTGCCTTCCTTGGCGGCGGCGAGTTGGGCTTCGTCGGACAGCAGCTCGTTCACCGCTTGAAGCGCCGCTTCTTTGTTCGCGGCGGTGTCCGTAACGTAGATCATCGTCGGAAGCGACTGGAAGCCGATGCCGTTGTTGTCCTCGAACGTCGGAGCCGCGACCATGTCCCAGTTGAGCTCCTCGAAGCCGGGCCGCTTGTAGCTCGACGAGAGCGAGAGCACCATGGCGATGTTCTTCTGCTCGTAGAATTTGTTCAGCTCCAGACCGGAATCGCGCTCGTAGCCTTCCTGATTGCCGGGGATTTTGTAGAAGCGGGACAAATTGTCGAAAATGCGTTTCCAGCCGTCGTTGTTCACGGCCGCTTTGCCGGATTCGGCGTCGATGATCGGCAGGGAGAACTCGTTGCTCAGCAGCGCGAACCGGTAGAACATGCTGATGCCGCGATATTTAACCCCGTCCTTCGATCCGGTGACTTGCTTGGCGAGTTCGTATAGCTGATCCCAAGTCATGCCGTCCGTCGGATAAGGGGCGTTGAACTTGTCGAAGACGTCTTTGTTATAGAACAGCACCATCGGATTCGAGCTTTCCGGCAGGCCGTACAGCTTGCCTCCGGAGAAGTTTTTGGCGGTGGCGATCGAGGCCGGGTCGAAGCGGTTCAGATCGACGATGCCGGAATCGGACAGCGTCGTCAAATCCGTCTGCAGATTGCTTCCCAGCAGCATCCGCAGATCGCCTTCGGCGGCCCCGAACAAGATGTCCGGCGTAATATCTTTCTGAGCTTTCAAGTCGGGCATGTTCAGAATACAGGAGCAGAGATAGTTAAGCGTGATGTTCGGATGTTTCGCCGTCACCCATTGATTGATCTGAGACTCGAAAGCGTCCTCCGGAATCGAGCCGAATACGCTGAGCTCCACCGGCTCCGGTTCCGGCGAAGGGGTTTCCGACGGACTGGGCGAAGGCGTTACCGACGGCGATGGAGAAGCGCTTTCAGACGCCGGCGGACTTGAGGACGGAGCCGTTTCGTTCTTGCTGCAGGCCGACAGAATCACCGTCAGAAGCAGCATGCTGGCAATCAGTGCGGAGAAGACTCGCGACTTGTGAATCATTCTTGTAACCTCCCTAAGTTTCTGGTCACAACGTTCTGTATAAATAACGATCCGTTGCTTCACTTCAATTTTGCAGAAAAACGCAGGGCGGGTATATGGAATAATGGTGGATTGTAATGGATAAAAAGTTGAAAAATGATTTTATATTCGTGAAACGGCGGGAGATGAGGTCCGTGTACGAATTTTTTGACAGTTTTTATCCGCATATTCTGAACGTTATCCATGGCAAATTGGAGCATTGGGAGACTCAGGGGACGCAAATCTACAAAAAGTCGACCAGCAGGCTCAGCTTGTTTTACGTGTACGAGGGCCAGGGCAGTATGGAGCTGGACGGGAAGAAGTATCCGCTGTCGGAAGGAATCGTCGCCCAAATTCCGCTCAAGCGCAGGCTCGTCATCCGCAACGCTCCCGAGGCGCCTCTCCGCTACTTTATGATCGAATACGATTTTAAGCTGGTCCGATGGCAGGGAGAGCTTACCCGCTGCGAGGAACCGTCCGAGAAAAGCCTGCCGTTCGGCCTCGTCGAGCCGATGACGGACCACAGAGGGCTCCGCTCCGATATGCAGCTTCTCTACCGGATCTGGTCCGAGAAGAACAGCGGATATACCGGGCAAGCGAAGCTGCTCTTCTTCAACCTGCTGCTGCGGATCAGCGAACAGCTGCGAGAGCGTCAGCAGGACGATTCGGCCGAGCGCTCGATCATGGACTGCGTCAACTATATCAACAATCATTATCAGGAATCGTTGGAACGGGAGTTGCTGGCTCGCAAGGTGTCGCTGTCCAGCAGTTATTTCTCGGTGCTGTTCAAGAGGTACGTCGGCTGTTCGCCGGTGCAATACATTACGAAAGTCAGGCTGGATAAAGCCATGCAGCTGCTGAGGGGAAGCAACAAGCCGGTATCGGTCGTCGCGCTGGAGGTAGGTTTTCACGATCCGCTGTATTTCAGCCGGGTGTTCACCCGGGAGATCGGCGTGACGCCGCGGGCTTACCGGGAAGCGTGAGGGGAGCCCGGGGACGAAGCAGGCCAACTGGAGAGTGGGCATCCGGTTGGCCTGGAACGTCGATCAGTTTTGATGTCCGTACACTTTCATGCTCAGTTCTTCGCAAGCCCGCTTGATCCAATCGTGGACTTTGCCCCACACTTCGCCGGTAATCCGGACGACCGGAATCGAGATGCTGACCGATGCGACCGTACGTCCGTCGGCGTCATGGATCGGTCCCGCGACGCAGTGGACGCCGTCCACGGTCTCGCCCATGTTGTAGCCGAATCCTTGGGAGCGCACTTTGTTCAGCTCTTTGATGAGATCCTGGAATGTGGAGATCGTCTTGTCGGTCACTTTCTCCAGCTCGTCGTGAGGGTAGAGGGCCCGCAGTTCGTCCATCGACAGGTCGGCCAGCATGATCTTGCCGGAGGCCGTGGCGTGCAGAGGTAATGTCGTCCCGACGTTCGGATTGAACCGGAGCGCTTGCGTGCTCACTTTCTCCCCGATATAGAGCAGATTGCTTCCCACCTTAATGGCCAGGCTGGTCGTTTCGTTCAGGTCGTCGATGATTTTCTCCGCGATTAAATTAAACTCTCCGGTTAAGCTCGAGCTGCGCATGTAGCCGGACCGAATCGTGAACAGCTTGTAGCCGATGCGGAACTGCTTGCCGGAGCGATCCGTCTCCAGATAGCCCCTGTGGAGCATGTTCTGGAGAATCAGATAGGTGCTGCTCGGAGGCATGCTCAAGCCTTTGGAAATCTCCGTGAGATTGTACGAATCCTTCTCTCCGGTAAAGAGCTCGAATATATCCAATACCCGGTCCGCTGACTTGACTTTTGGCGTTTGTTGTCCCATGCAGATAACACCCTTCTTGAAATTAGTTCACCAATATGAAACATAACCTCATATTACCGTACTCCCGCCAACTTGTCGATACCGCTAACAAGTTTTATTACCCAGAATATTCCTGTCCTATTTTCAATCCCAACTATTCTTTGTATAAAAAATATATTCATAAACATGAAAATTATAGTTTTATATATATGAAATACATGCTATAATGTGAAAGGATTATACAAAATCTACTAGAGTGACAAGCGGGTTGCCGACATCGGGAGAGGAGGAAAATCACGGAACGTTCCTAGTGTTGTATGCGTTTACATCATGGTGCTGCCCAGTTGAGGATGGGGTTGGGAAGATCATCAATTTGACGGGAGTGAGTTCGATTATGCGTAAACGTTATGGGTATGCCATGCTTGTCGCTTGTCTGCTGCTGACGATGGCGTCGAATGCGTTCGCCAATTCGGGAACGGGCGCTTCGACGTCCGGAACTTGGACGCTGTCGCAGTTGACCGATCTGAGCGGCAAACTCGGCACGGAGATCGGACAGACGAACCGGCCGCTCTTGCTCGCGTATCTGCAGCAGGTGAAGAGCGACGCGGATGCCGCGATCGCCGCTCCGGGGCTGTCGAATGAAGAAGGCTTGGCAACGAAAGAGACATTGGAGTACGCGCTGCAACTGGCGAAGGATGCTGGACAAGCTTCCGGAGTATGGACGGATACGCCGTTTATCGTCTACGGCGTTCCGGCGCTGAGCCCCGAGAAGCGGCTGCCGAATACGATTCCGACCGACGGCGCGATTACCGATCAGATTCGGGTCGTGTCGGCCCAAGGAGATTACGAAGCGTCTTCATTCGTCCTCGTTCCGCTTGCGGACGCGGCTTCGGTCACGTTTACGGCGAACGATCTGCAAGGAGCCGCGGGAACGATACAGGCGGACGCGGTCGATCTGCGCGTCGTCAAGACGTGGTATCAGGGCGGCACGGCTTGGCAGAGCTATTTCTTCGACGATACGAAGGACGTGCTGACGCCCGAGCTGCTGCTGCACGACGAGAATCTGGTCAAGGTCGACCATCAGACGAAGCGCAACTCCGTTCGCGTCGACTATCCTTCGGGCTCGCAGTACGTGGACATCTCGGGCAGCCCGCCGGCGGCGTTCTCATCTTACACCGCTCCGGTCGAAGACAGTCCGGCGCTGCTGCCGATCGAGCTGAAGCAAGGCGAATCGAAGCAAATGTGGATTACGACCAAGGTGCCGAGCGGTACGCCGGAAGGCATCTACACCGGAACGATCGACATTGCGGCGAACGGGGTTCCCGCCGGACAGATCACTCTGAAAATCCGCGTGCTTCCATTCGAGTTGCCGTCTCCGAAAACGTACTACGATCTGGACAAAGATTTCTACACGATGATCTATCATAACTCCCGCATGAAGGATACGCTCGCGGGTTTTGGCGGCGACGTGGAGAAAGCGGAGGCCAGGCTTCGCAACCAATATCGCAATCTGGTCGAGCACAACGTCATCAACCTGCCGACGAACGCCGCCATCGACGTCAACAATCCTCAAGTCTATCTCCGCCAGCTGGAGCTGATGGAAGAAGCCGGTATGGATTTGAATCCGCTGTTCGGCGTCGGTCCATTGTTCCCGTCCAACGAAGACTATCCGATCTGGTCGCAGTACCTGCAAGCTAAAGCGGCTTACGAAGCGAATCCGACGCCTCAGAATCAGGAGCTCATGGAGCAGCGCTACGCGGCCTACGAGCAGACGCTGGTGGCGCCGAAAGCGTATACCCAACAGGCGTTCGATATCGTCACGCAGGCGCTTGGCCATACGAACGTCTATTTCGACGCCTGGGACGAGGCGGAATGGCCGCGATTGCTGTGGCAGCAGGAAATGTGGAGATACGTCAAGGAGGATATCGGCGCCAAAATTTTCGCGACCGGACACGACGATCACTTCGATCTTGAGATCAAGGAGGATTTCCTGAACTGGGTCGGAGACCCGACACGCGAGAAATCGGGAGCCTGGCACGCGATGGGCGACGACAAGATCATTACGAACTACGCCCACCCGCACTCCGGTCCGGAGAATCCCGACTTGATGCGCCAGCGCCACGGCATGTGGCTGTACAAGGCCAATTACGACGCGGTCTACAATTATATCTGGTACTTCGAAAGCCAGTACGTCAACCCGTGGGCGGATTACGTGGACGCAACCTACCGGGCGTTCGGCTTCGTCTATCCGACGCAGTCGGACGTGATCGATACGATGGCGTGGGAAGGCTTCCGCGAAGGCATCGACGACATCCGCTACGCGACGAAGCTGAAGCAGGTGGCCGAAGACGCGTTGAACTCGGGTAATTCGGCGCGTATCGCAGCCGCCAACAAAGCGTTGAACTGGCTGGAGACGACGGACGAGCGGAAGACGAACTCGGATCTGCTTCGCCTTGGCATCATCGACCATATCATGAAGCTGCTCGATCTGGAAAACGGGAACTAGGAGGGTATGCCCATGTTGAGAAAAGCCAAGCGATATGCGCTGCTGCTGGCGGCGCTGCTCCTTGCGGCCACGTCCTTCCCGCATGCGTATGCGGAGGCGAACGCCCCCAAGGTGAGCTACGAGGTCGTCTACACGACCGAGGATTTATCCACGCCGACGGCCTGGTATAACAGCGATTTCTTCGACAATCCGGATTTCAAGGAAAACCGCTTCGTGCAGTATTGGTGGGAGACGCCGATCGCGCCGGGCGGACCGCGCGATACCGGCCTGTACGCGGCGTATCGCGAGGACGGCGTCTATATTTTCTTCCAATCTAACGAGCAGGAGCTGGATACGAACGGCGTGTTGAAAAACAGTTCGATCGAGCTGTTCGTCAAATACGGGCTCGGAGATCTGCCGTACCACCAAATGATTTTCGAGACGAATGGAAGCGCCGTGAACTATTACGAATGGCAGACGGAGTATCGCGACAACTTGCCGCTCAAGGGCAACGCCGTGCTGACCAACGAGCAGATTCCGACGGGCTGGGGCAGCGTGCTGTACATCCCTTGGAAGGCCGCTTACAAGTACGTGCCGCTTGACGGCGAAGATTGGGAGTTCGCGATGATTCGCTGGTCTCCGTCGCATTCCCCGACGTGGGGAGGCAAGGTTCATCAGGTAGGACGGTTCAACACGTTCGACATCGAAGAGCCGTCGCCTGCCGTGCGCACGGCGATTCAGAAGAACGTGATCCAGCAAGCATGGCAGTCGTTCAATGCGTCGGTTGCCGAGCTGCAGGCCGAGTGGTTGAACGGAGACGCGGACGACGCGAATTTCTACAACACGCTCGTGCTGCCGATGATCGCGCAAGGGCAGGCGAACGGCAGCCAGCTCCCGAATCTGAACAGCTTGAGCGCAGCCGAGATCGACGAATTGTACGCGCATATCGACGGCTGGTTCGAGATTAAACGCGATGCCGAGGACAAGCGGGCCGCCTACATCCTGGACAAGCTGTTCGACGAGGGAGGCAGCGGCCAGCCGCCGGAAACTTCGCATGCGCTGCAGCCGGAGCAGCCGGACGGCGAGAACGGCTGGTATGTCTCCGAGGTAACGGTCAGCCTGGAAGCGACCGGGGGAAGCGGAGGCGGCTTCACGGAATACCGTCTGGGCGGAGGCGAATGGACGGCGTATAGCGGACCGTTCGCGATCTCGACGGACGGCGTTCATACGCTGGAATACCGGAGCGTCGATTCGGCGGGCCATGCGGAAGAAGCGAAGCAGACGGTCGTGTCGGTCGATCGGACCGCACCGACGGCGACGGTCGCTTACAGCACGACCGATCCGACTTCGGGAACGGTGACGGCGACGATAACGCCAAGCGAAGCGGTGACGATTACGAACAACGAAGGCGCGGACAGCTACGAGTTCCTGTATAACGGAAGCTTCGCCTTCGATTTCGTCGACGACGCGGGCAATGCGGGCACGGCGACGGCAACGGTAAGCAACATTGCTTCGAGCAGCACCGGCGTGCCCGGTAAGCCGGTTCTGTCCGATAACAACGGGCACGATACCGGCCTGATGGACGGTGACTACGACATCACGATGAACCTGTGGTGGGGCAACAACGGCCGGGTCTACAAGCTGTACGAGAACGGCGTACTGATCGATACGAAGCTTCTTGCCGATCAGGCGCCACAAGCGCAGTCTGCGGTTACTTCGATATCCGGCAAGGCGAACGGCACTTATGTGTACTACGCGGAGCTGATCAACGAGTTCGGCACGACGACAAGCGATACGCGGACGGTCACGGTATCGCACGGGCTGCCGGCCAAACCGGTGCTGTCGAGCAACAACTGGGACGGCGACGGCAACTACGACATTCAGATGAACCTGTGGTGGGGCATAAACGGTACGACTTATCGGCTGTACGAAAACGAGGTTCTGATCGCGGAGGTGCCGCTCACGGCGCAGTCGCCGCAAGCGCAGTCGGCCGCCGTACCGATCAGCGGCAAGGCGATCGGCACGTACGAGTACCGCGGCGAACTGGTGAACGCCGGCGGCGCGACTTCGAGCGATACGATTATCGTGCAGGTGACGAAATAACCGGGCTTTGAGCCCGGCGGCGGCAGCCGGTTCGGAGCAAGCTTCATTTGCTCCGGGCCGGTTGCTTTTTTTTCAAAAGATCAGAAAGCATCGTTCTGTGCCCCTTTTGCCGGTATACCGTCAGCTCAGCTTGACTGCACTACATTCTGAATAGGGTACGTAGTGCCTTTTCCGTTCTTTTGCCGGTATCCCGTCCAGTCAGGCTGGTCGTACGCCTCCTGCGAGATCGGCTATTAAGTATTCCAATGATTCAGTTTGAGACTATCCTTTGAAAAGAACAAAATTTTGGAGTGTGAAGGATTGGCTTCGTTCCGTTTGAAGAGGAGCAGATCATTCAAGTTTAAGGGATTGTTGCCGTGAGGCTCGAGTCAGTCTGCTAGAGCGGAACGGCCGCTAGCTTGGTGAGTTCGGAAGGTGGTTATGGAGGAATGGGTGCAATCCGCGAGCAACTGGACGTGACTCCCAACTGACTCAGAGGGATAGCGGCAAAAGGGGAGATAGCGGAAGGCAGCGGGAGCTTGAACTGACCGGAAGGGATAGCGGTAAAAGGGGCGAAAAGCGGTAGGCGAGGGTATGGCGTGAACAGAATGGAGGGGGATAGCGACAAAAGACGCTGAGAATGAAAGGAGGGAGATAGAACGAACTGATGGAAAGGGATAGCGGTAAAAGGGTTGAAAGATAGGTGTGATGCTGGGGAGGACTGACGGAAGCGTAGAATGGGCTGAAAAGGTCCGTCCGGCGGTTATATTCTGCGAGAAGCCAATCAGCCGGGCGAGATCGCGGGCGACGAGATGGCCTTCTTCCAGGCGGAACGGCAGCGGGCGGAGCTGCTCCGCCGGTAAGCTTGTCCGAATCCGCCTCTCCCCGCTACACGTCCCTGTTCCAATGACGGTGCTGCGCGATGGCGTCGATGACGGAGTTGTGGAACGCATCGGCGTTCTCCGCTCCGTCTTGAAGCAATACGCCCGGCGGCAGCTCAGCGCTGCCGGCGGTTGCGCCTGCCGGGATCGCCTTGGCGGCCGCGAGCAGTTCCGCTCCCTCGCCGGCGGCGATGATCGTCTTGTAGTGCAAATACGCCTCCCTGACGAAATCGACGGCGGCGGCTTCGGCCAGAAGCTCCTGTACGCCGGCGCGTCCGCCGGCGACGTAGACGGCGTCGTAGAGCACGGACGACGCGGTCAACAGCGACTGCTGCGGTTCCGTCATCGTCCCGTCGTCCGCCTGCACTGGAGCCAGCGTCGCGCTTACGATGTCCGCGGTTACCTGCGCTCCGCCCAGCGCCTGGATCAGGCCGTTTACCTCGCTCGCGGCGAAGCCCGTCCCGACGAGCACCGCGACTTTGCGCGTCGCGGCCGTCTTGACCGTGTTCAGCATGCTAAGCGCCGGCGACACGTGTCTGGGCTGAACGGCGACGCCCTTGGTCGCCGTCGCTCCGATTCCGGCGGCGATTCGCTCGGCCAGATCCTCGGCGACGTGGCTGAACATGTCGACGACGCGCTGGCGCAGCTCCTTGGACATCACCTTGCCGAGCTCGAAGCGGAACGCGTCGACGATCAGCTTCTGCTCCGGCGGCGACATGCTGTGCCAGAACATGGCGGCCTGGCTGTAATGGTCCTCGAAGCTGTCGCTCCTCGCCTTGATCTTCCGTCCGTCCACTTTCTCCTCGTGATGGCGGTATCCGCCCTCGTTCGAAGGAACCGGCTGCGGGCTGCCTCCGGCCAGGCTGTTTCGGTGATAGCTCGTCTGTCCCGGATTGATCGTCATCCGGTGCATGCCGTCCCTCTGGTTGTTATGTACGGGCGCGATCGGCCTGTTGATCGGAATTTCCGCGAAGTTTGGCCCGCCGAGCCTTAATAGCTGGGTATCGGCGTAGGAAAACAGTCGGCCTTGCAGCAGCGGATCGTTCGTGAAGTCGATGCCGGGAACGATATGGCCGACGTGAAACGCGACCTGTTCGGTCTCGGCGAAGAAGTTGTCGGTATTGCGGTTAAGCGTCAGCTTGCCGACGATTCTGACCGGGACGAGCTCCTCCGGCCACAGCTTCGTGGAGTCGAGAATGTCGAAGTCGAAGCTGAACTCGTCTTCCTCTTTCAAGATTTGTACGCCCAGCTCGTACTCCGGATAGTTCCCCTGCTCGATCGCGTTCCACAAGTCCCTCCGGTTGAAGTCGGGGTCCTTGCCCGCCACCTTCTGCGTCTCGTCCCAGACGAATGAGTGTACGCCCAGTTTCGGTTTCCAGTGGAACTTGACGAAGTGCCCCTTGCCGTCCTCGTTGATGAAGCGGAACGTATGCACGCCGAAGCCTTCCATCATGCGAAAACTGCGGGGCAGCGCCCGCGCCGACATGACCCACATGATCATATGGGCGATCTCCGTATTCGAGACGACGAAATCCCAGAACGTATCGTGAGCGGAGGAGGCTTGCGGAATCTCGTTCGGAGGCTCCGGCTTGAGCGCGTGGACGAAGTCGGGAAACTTGACGGCATCCTGGATGAAGAATACGGGCATGTTGTTCCCCACGAGATCGTAGTTGCCTTCCTCCGTATAAAATTTGACCGCGAAGCCCCGCACGTCCCGCACCGTGTCCGCGGAGCCGCGAGAGCCGGCGACGGTCGAGAAGCGAACGAAGACGGGCGTTCTCGCGGAGGTGTCGGTCAGAAACTTCGCTTTAGTGAACTCGGCGAGAGATTCGTACAGCTCGAAGAAGCCGTGAGCGCCGAAGCCTCTCGCATGAACGACCCTTTCGGGAATCCGCTCGTGATCAAAATGCGTCATTTTCTCCCGAAAATGAAAATCCTCCATAATCGTCGGCCCTCTCGGACCTATTTTCAAAGAGTGCTCGTCATCCTCCACCTTCAACCCTTGATTCGTTGTCAACGGCTGCCCTTCGTCGTGAACCCGGTAGTGATCAAGCTGGCGCTGCTTCGCGTTTTCGTCCGCCGGACGGGACGCTCCGTCTTTTTTCTCATGCATGGGCGATCTCTCCTGTCTTGGAAATTTACGGTTAGGATTCCCCTTTGCCCGCCTATTATCCGAAGCCGGTTGGTTCTTGAGCTTCAGGTTCTACTGTGTTCAATGTGAGTCATAAATAAGAAAAATAGATCAATAATATGAGTATTATATCTTGATATTATCTCTTTAATGACGTATATTAGGGAATATAATCAACCAATGAGGTGGTCCGAATGACGCAATTGGCTCATCATGATGGCGTAATAGCGGCCGGAACAACCCCCAACGATCTCGGGATCGTGCTGTGCAAATACTGCTTGGACATGATCGGCACGCTGCCGACGAACGGATTCAAGAAGCTATACGGCGTATGCGACAGCGAGAAGTGCCAATGCGAGAATCGGAAGGAGAACGGTCATGGGCGTTAAGCAAGTATTCGATTTCCAAGAAGGTAATGCCGGCATGAAAAGCATTCTGGGAGGCAAGGGCGCCCATCTCGCCGAGATGACGCACGCGGGGCTGCAGGTGCCTCCAGGCTTTACGATCTCGACCGCGGCCTGTCTGTCCTACTTCCAGGAGGGGCTGTCCGATGCGCTGTGGCAGGAAATGCTGTCCGCTCTTCGCAGGCTTGAGGAGCGCAAAGGCCAGCGGCTCGGAGACGCGAACGACCCGCTGCTCGTCTCGGTCCGGTCCGGCTCCGTCACCTCGATGCCGGGGATGATGGATACGCTGCTCAACCTGGGGCTGAACGACGAGAAGGTGCAGGGCCTGGCCCGGCAGACCGGCAACGACAGATTCGCGTACGACTGCTACCGCAGGCTGCTGCAGATGTTCGGAGAGGTCGTTCTGGGTATCGAGGCGTTCCGCTTCGAGAAAATATTGAGCCGGATCAAGTCGGCCCGAGGCGCGGAGACGGACCAGCAGTTGTCGGCGGACGACTTGCGGGAGCTGATCGGGGAGTACAAGAGCTGCATAGCGGCCAGGGCCGACCGACCGTTTCCCGAGGATGCGCACGAGCAGCTTCGGATGGCGATCGAGGCGGTGTTTCGCTCCTGGCACAATCCCCGCGCGAAGTTCTATCGCCAGCTGAACCGGATTCCCGACGACCAGGGGACGGCGGTGAACGTTCAGAGCATGGTGTTCGGCAACCTGGGCGGCGATTGCGGCACGGGAGTCGTCTTTACGAGAAATCCTTCTACCGGAGAGAAGGAGCTGTACGGCGAATACTTGATCGACGCCCAAGGGGAAGACGTGGTCGCGGGTTCGAGGACGCCTCAGCCGGTCGCTTCGCTGCGCGACGAGATGCCGAAGACGTACGAGGAGCTGGCGCGGGTCGCGGAGCGGCTGGAGCGGCATTATAAGGATATGCAGGATATCGAATTTACGGTGGAAAAGGGCAAACTCTATATTTTGCAGACGAGAAACGGGAAACGGAACGCGCAAGCGGCGGTCAAAATCGCGGTCGACCTGGTAGAGGATGGCGTCATTACGAAGGAAGAGGCGCTGCAGCGCATCGAAGCGTCGCATCTCGATCAGCTGCTGCACCGCGGCATCGACGAGCGGGCAGTGACGGAGGTGCTGGCGACGGGGCTTACGGCTTCGCCGGGGGCGGCTGCCGGGCGCGTGGTTTTCGATGCGGACGTCGCCGCCGCGTGGAGCAAGGACGGAATCAAGGTGCTGCTCGTCCGGCCGGAGACGACGCCGGAGGACATTCACGGCGTGTTGGTGTCGGAAGGCATCGTCACGAGCCGCGGCGGCATGACGAGCCACGCCGCGGTCGTCGCCAGAGGGATGGGCAAGCCGTGCGTATGCGGCTGCGAAGGCATCGCCATCGACGAGGAGCAAGGGCGGATGACGATCGGATCGCGGATCGTGCGCGAAGGGGACTGGCTGACGATCGACGGAGCCAGCGGCCGCGTCATGGCCGGACAAGTTCCGCTGCGCGAAGCCGAAATGACGGCAGAGCTGACCGAGCTGCTGGGCTGGGCGGACGAGATTCGCACGCTGGAAGTGCGGGCGAACGCCGACAATCCGGAAGACGCGCGTACGTGCAGGAAATTTGGCGCTCAAGGCATCGGCTTGTGCCGAACGGAGCATATGTTCTTCGGGCCGGACCGTCTCCCGGTCGTGCAGCGAATGATCTTGGCCGATGGAGAAGCGGAGCGGGGGAAGGCGCTGGCCGAGCTGCTTCCGATGCAGCAGACCGACTTCGAGGGCATGTTCGAGCAGATGAACGGCCTTCCGGTGACGATCCGGCTGCTGGACCCTCCGCTTCATGAGTTCCTCCCTCAGGAGAAGGAGCTGCTAAAGCGGTTGGCCGAGCTTGAAGCGGAAGCGGGGACGCATGGGGATGCGGAGAGAGCCGAGAAGAAGACGCTTGCGGCGTCGCTGCGCAAGGTAAGGTCGCTGGCCGAAGTGAACCCGATGCTCGGCATGCGGGGCTGCCGGCTAGGCCTCGTGCACCCCGAAATCTACGACATGCAGGCCGAGGCGATCTTCCGGGCGGCTTCCCGCAGCGCGGAACGCGGAATTTCGGTACTGTTGGAGATCATGGTGCCGCTTGTCGGCCATGCGAACGAGCTTGCGCTGCTGCGCGGCCGCATTGACCTCGCCGCACGCCGCGTGGCGGAAGAAGAAGGAGGGCGGGAGATCGCGTACCGGGTCGGCACGATGATCGAGGTGCCGCGCGCGGCGCTGACCGCGGGACAGATTGCCCGACATGCCGACTTCTTCTCCTTCGGTACGAACGATCTGACCCAGATGACGTACGGCTACAGCCGCGACGACGCGGAAGGGAAATTCCTGACCCATTACCTCGATCATAAGCTTCTGCCGGTTAACCCGTTCCAGTCGCTGGATACGGACGGCGTCGGCAAGCTGATCGAATGGGGCGTCGCTGCGGGCCGGGCCGAGAAACCGGAGCTGAAGACGGGCATCTGCGGGGAGCACGGCGGCGACAAGGACTCGATTTTCTTCTGTCACCGTGTCGGACTGAACTACGTGAGCTGTTCGCCGTTCCGCTTACCGATGGCGCGAATCGCCGCGGCCCAGGCGGCGATCGCGTACGGATGCCCGCAGCCGGACGCTGCGAAATCAGCGGACCCCGTTCCTTCGGCGCGCGCGGTTTGATAATATAGAGGGATGAAGGTTAGACGAGGGGGCTATTGCCATCGAACTGACATCCCGCCAACAGCAAATTTTGAAGATCGTCGAGGAGGGACAGCCGATCTCCGGCGAGCTGATCGCCGAGCGGCTGAACTCGACGCGGCCCATGATTCGTTCGGACCTGGCCATGCTGGTCATGCTTCATTATTTGGAAGCCAAGCCCAAGGTTGGGTACACCTTGGGCAGCGGCTTTGTACATAGCAGAGGAGCATCATCGGAACGACTGCAGGGGATGAAGGTGCGGGACTATCAATCCGCGCCGGTCGTCATCTCCGAAACCGCGACCGTAGGAGACGCGGTCGTCTCGCTGTTTTTGGAGGACGTAGGCACGCTGTTCGTCAGCGATGCGGACGGCTGTCTGGCCGGCGTCGTGTCCCGAAAGGATCTGCTGCGGATCACGCTGGGCAACGCCGCCGCTCCGTCGATGCCGATCAGCCTTGTCATGACCCGCCAGCCGAACATTCATACGATCGCGCCGGACGATCCGCTGCTTAGCGCGGCGAGCAAAATGATCTCCTACGAAGTGGACAGCCTGCCGGTCGTCCAAGCGGCGTCGGGTGCCGCGGGCGATCCGCACAAGGTCGAGGTGGTCGGCCGAATCACGAAGACTACGATCACGAAAGCTCTGCTGGAGCTGGCGCTGGAATAGCTTTGCGTCGGGCAGTTGATTTGTCTTAAAATGATTTTGAAAATACGCTTGACCCAAGCAGGTTATCCGTGATAGTATATTAAACGTTGACGCCAAACAACATGCAACAAAATGCGGTCGTGGCGGAATTGGCAGACGCGCACGGTTCAGGTACTTGCGCGAAAGCTGGTTGAGATTCCCCAAAACCCTTGTGGTTATGCGGTTTTACCGAAGTATTGGTTCCAAGTTCTCTCCTGTAGTTCTCTCCGTTTTCCGAGAGGCACATGAGGGTAAAAATGTGCGGTCATGGCGGAATTGGCAGACGCGCTGGCTTCAGGTGCCAGTGGTAGCAATACCGTGGAGGTTCGAGTCCTCTTGACCGCACCACCCTAAGAATGAACCAGCTCTTGAATCGGTCACTGTGACGATTCAGGAGCTTTTTGTTTGATTGGAATTTGCAATGTGTTGCTCATGACCTGCGCCGACGAAACCTTCGAACTGTAATCCAGATGAGCATAAATGTTAGCCGTCGTAGAGTAATGGCTATGCCCGAGCCATTCCTGAATTTCTTTCAGGCTTACACCATTTGCAAGCAACAAGCTCGCGCAACTGTGGCGAAGATCGTGGAAACGAATATGCTTAAGCCCATGCTTTTCAAGAACAATCGGAAAATGTTGCGTGATATATCCCGGCTTGATTCGATCTCCAAGTTTGTTCACGTAGATGTACTCCTCATATTTGTAGCAATAGGAGTCTTTGAACAAGGCGCGATTTTTTTGTTGTTCTTCCCACAGTCGAAGCAGTAATTCAAAGAAAACAGGTACGAGCGGCAAAGTACGATAACTGGATTTGTTTTTTGCACGGTCTTTCTCCACAGTAATCTGTTTTCCTTCATAGGATACGGGAATGACGGTATGGCGTATGGAAATAGTTTGATGCTGAAAGTACGGGAACTAATAATCAACAGTGGTCGCTCTTGCCTACATCCAGTGGATATTATTCCATAATCAACCGTAATAGCAGTAAATATCTTGAGGTCGTTTGTGCACTTACGACAGATGGAGCGAAAGTATCTCAATGGAGTAATACGTCTCATAATACGCAGCAATGGACGCTTGTCAAAGAAGGCATTCAATAAAAGACTCTTTTAGTAGAAGAAGGGCTGCTCATTGGGCAGCCCTTTGACCACATTTCAATCGATCAATTGAGAGGCAAGTTCGGTACAATCAGTTGGTTTTCCAGTCATTTTTTGCGATGCCAATTCCATGGAATTGTTTGTCTCGATAGAAGCATACAGGTTACAGCCCGAATGAATACCGGAAAAAGCATACGTCAAAAATATGATAATGCAAGTCGGGAACTTGATAGAATCTGCAATGAGGTAAACGATATCATGAATCTGTAATCAATATTTTGGGATGTGTTTGCGAACTGCAGCGTAAATTCGATTAAAGGGACTGTGTGTTGTTTCTTATGCAGTGATTAAAGAACTTTATTTTCAAACTGTGGGTATTCTTATCCCCAAAACTAAGGGTTATTAAACTCAACTTTCGCAGAGAAAAATCGTTTTGAACGCTTGATGCTGCAGGCTTCATAGGCGATCAGATACATAGCTTGCAAAATAGAAAAACACCGCTTCGTTTGGTAAAGTGAAAGTGACGAGCTACCACTACCAGACCGAAGAGGTGTCTTCCATCATGATAGACCATCAGCCCGATTTGAATCAACTGCCAAACGAAATAAAGCCTACCTTTCAAGAACTTAACGTGCTGTCGCATCTCCGACAAGCCAAATTTCGTAAGCGATTTGGCTTCAGTTGCTCTTGTCTAATTCAATTGGTCTTCGTGCTCTTGTTCCATCAACGGAACTGGTTTCGTCTGCTTGAGAGCGCAAAAGGCGAATCGATGCCCGGTAAAGATACCGTGTATCGATTTCTCAATCATCCGGGGTTTGCTTGGCGTCGGTTTCTAACAGCACTCAGCGTCGCTACCGTACAGAAGGTTAGGCCCCTTACGTCTTCTGATCGTGATTCGGTCTCATTGTTGACGATTCCATGTTTGAACGTAATCGCAGCAAGGCCGTCGAGTTGCTTGCCAGGTTCAAAGATCACTCCACCAGCGCCTATTACAAAGGATTCCGCATGCTCACGATGGGCTGGTCGGACGGCCACACTTTCTTGCCGTTGGACTTTGCACTGCTCAGTTCTAACAAGTCGTCGATCAACGGGGTGAACGAGAGCGTCGATAAACGAACTCACGGCTTCAAGCGTCGGCAGGAAGCACTCCTGTCGGCTCCACGAGTGATTGCTTCTATGCTG
>NZ_JBEPYQ010000101.1:0-25802 GCF_041641335.1 Cohnella sp.
GCGACCCCCCCCCCCCCCCCCCCGATTCCGTTTACAGTTTCTTAAGCTTCTTCATGATCCGCTCCACGATGACTGCCGCATCTGCGCGAGTCAGGTTGGAATTCGGTTCGAAACGGAACGACGCTTTACCGCCGGGAATATTGTTAGGAATGCCAGTGATATAGCCGGCCTTCTGCATAGCCAATACCGAGCTTGCCGAATAGACGCTGATCGTATTCGCATCGGTAAACAGTTTCTGCAGAGCTTCCTTGTCCTTCTCCATGTCGGCTTTGCTCTTCACCAGGTTCAGCGCTCTCGCGATCATGACGGACGCGTCTTCGCGCGACAGCGTATCGTTAGGCCAGAACAAGCGCGGAGATCTTCCACGAATATATCCCTTTTTAACTGCGGTTTCGATGTACCGATAGTTCCACAACGCATCCGGGAAGTCGATCGGAATGACATCGTCGAACGTCATATTGTTCGGATCGTACTCAAGCGGAATGTCCAGCATCTTCACCAGCACTTGAGCGAACTCGCCGCGCGTGATGTTGTCGTACACTCCGAACGAGTTATTGTCTTTATTGAGCATGATGCCGCGGGAGAACATCGTTTCCAGCGCCAGACGAGCATAGCCGTGGCCAACGATATCGCTAAAGCTGTAGCGCAAGGACATAACCGCATAGTAGCCGAACCCGTCAAAAGAGCCCGTAACGGTTTTCTTCTTCGTGTCTACAGTGCCCCCTACGTTAACCCATCCTTGAGACGTATACCGCCAAACGCTGAGGTTGCGCGCGATCGCGTCCACGATATTCGAATCGTACTTGATCGTAATCGTTCCGCGCTGAGACGGTTCTAACCATTTGTCCGGATAGAAGGAACGGATGTAAAAAATGTCGTCCCCGTTATCCGTCGTGGCATAAGGGTGCATGGCGTCGATCAGTTGATAATCGTTGACCAAGCCCGTTCCCTTGAAGTAACCCGAGTCCACCCAGAACAGATTTGAGGCAAACGTAAAGTTGTTTTTCGGAATCAGTCGATCCGTCGCTTCCGCTCTGACCGGGACGTCCACGAGGATTCCGTCCATCGGATTCCCGTCCAGATCCTCTTCGCCAACCGCATTGTAACGTTTGACCGTACGGCCGTCTTCGCGGTCCCCGATTCCGAAATAGAGCTCCTGCGCATCGAACAGGTTGATCGTTTTGACGTCCTGTCCCGGATTCCGGTTCGCCTGCCTTAAGAACGTATTCTTAGGGAAGGTGAGCCCCAGTTCTCCTTTGAACAGAGAGATCTTGCCCGTAGTCGGAAGCTTGGTCTTGTACTGGGCGGTAACGGAGCTGTCGCCCGCGTAGTTCACGACGAACGATCCGTTGATCTTCTGCGTTCCCTGCTGAACGGTAAACTTGATCGTATTCTTGCCGACCTTCAAGTTCTTCAGTTCATGTCTGAAAATATCTCCGGTGCCTTTTACCATCTTCTCCTTGCCGATCGTTACCGAATCCGCTCCTTCGGCCTTGATGCTGACCTTCAGGAAATTGGAGTTAATGACACTCTCGTTCGGCAGCTGCGGCGACAAGATCTGGAACGGAGACAAATCGCGAATAATCGTGTAAGTCTCGGATACCGACACCGTGCCTTTGCGTACAATAATGGTTATATTCGTCTTGCCCGATTGCGGGAGCTTGACCCCGGACAGACGGAGCCGATACTTGTATTCGGGATCGGTATGGCTCGTGGCGGCCAGACTCGAGTTAGGTGGCTCAATGTACAGCTTGATCGTGTCATCAAGCACGGAGTCCGCGGTCTCCATCAATCCGGAATCGTTGCCGGTGTCCGTTACCTTCGCGGTAACGACTTTCTTGCCATCGATTTGAAGCTCCAGGCTAGTAAGCGCCTCTACGTCAAATAGCAAATCCATATCTCTCTCGGTCGTAGAGAATTGTTTGTCTCCCGTTGGCGCAAACTTGACATCGACATCGTTGAACTTGCGTTTGATATCCAATACGTTCGTATCCTGGGCAGGATCGATGACGAACGGAACCGGGCGAATATTTTTGATCGCCGGATTATCTTTGGAGAAGAAATACACCGTGAAACTCGTCGACACGGGCACACCGTTAGCGATCCCTTCGAAGATCAGCTCGTTGGCGCCCGGCAGTAGTTGTAGCGGAGTGGCTGGACTGCCCGGTCCGGCTATGGCCGAGTTGAACGTAAAATCGCCGGGTTTATACGTGGTCGTGGCTGTCGTCGGCGTATAAATCTGACCGACGCCGCTAGTGTTAATACGGTATCTCTGGCCATTCAACTTCATATACACGGTGTCCAACTCCGCGGAATCCAGTAGGTTGAAGTTGATCACCTTACCTTCAATCACAGGTAACGCATTCGACTCGAAAATTTGGCCATTATATACGTTGGACAGTTGAATCGAAGGCGCAGGAACAAACACAATCGTACGAGTCATGCTATCCGTGTAGGAACCCTTCGTCACGGTGAAGGTAAGCTCGACCGTTCCCGTCGGCATTTTGCTGATAATAATCGCTGGTTGTCCGGTGCTCGTCACCCTTGTGTCATGAACAAAATTGGTTCCCGTAACGGCAACTCCATTTTGCTTCGCGGTCACGGTTGTCGAGATGGTGCCCCCTCCAGGGTTGGTGACATCAAGCAAAAGCCACAATGGAACAATGCTCACCGCCGAGTTATTCGGGAAAGAAGCAGACGACGCGTATTGGATTTCTGAGCCTGTCCCGCCTGGATCCGTTACGTCATAGGCTTGCTTGATATCGGTAATGTAGGGCGAGTTCGCATTCCGATAAGTAAACGGAATCAGGATAAACGGCGTACCGCTTACGCTTGTATCGCTAATCTTGAGATTATACTTGCCGTTCGGCTGTCCTGCAAGGCTTAGGTTGCTATTGGTAGTAATCGAGTAGGTCGTCAAATCGCCTTCCACAACAACTGCCGCAGGAACGAAGCTGGCATCGCTTGCGACCGGAGTGCCTAAAGATGCGCCTGAAGCGTCCACGAGTTCTACTCTGAACGCAGGCGGTACCGATGATGAGGGGTTCGTCTTTAAGATAACCTTCGAAGTAACGGAACCGTCAAGCTCTGTGCTGAATACCGGATCCCCGTCCAGAGCAGTACCGGCCCAATTCACGTTGTAGGCTGTCAAAGATCCATTGAAATAAACCAGATAACGAGTAAGCTCATAGGTTTTGGTTCCGTTGCGCGCAAGAATGACCAGCTTGTTGTAGCCGCGCTTCAAACCAAGATTATTCAGCAGAAAAGTGCTGCCGGAACCGCCGAACATCTCCACGCCGTTGATCGTTACGTTGGTGGCATTAGGCGCATTGACGGAAATGGCTTCGTTTGCCCTGGCGGTAACGACGGGCGCCGAAGAGGACAGCGGTCTGCCGTCGGTAAGCTTGACTTCGGTGATGACCGGAACGTTGGAGAAATTGACGTAGGCTTCTCCCGATACGGCGTTTCCAACCTGGTTGACGCCGAGTACCGTAATCCGGTTCAGACCTTCATAAATCGTGACTGCGGCAAAGCGAAAGGAGTTGCCTCCGGTAATAATCGGTTGCGTTGAACTGTTCGAAGCCTCGACCGCTTGTCCGTTAACAATCTTCTCGATACGATAAGACAAATTAGTCACCGAGTTAAACGTACCGGCGATCTCGATTTGTTTGGAATTGACTTCCGTCGGGGAAGTGGGTGAAGTGCTGAAATCCCTGAACTGAATGTAAATCGGATCGGCCGCCTCCGATTTCGAAGGAGCTATCGGCAGCATCGATACGACCAGCGCCGCAATGAGCAGCCACTGCATGATGCGATTAATCGTCGGTTTCACTTTCATTACTCCTCCTTGTTATGCATTGGATCCCGTCACTGGCTTCCGTATTAGCTTGCCGTTACCGATTCACCGCCCGTCTTCTTGCATCTGCCAGTTAATTTAGACATTCCGTAATCCTGTTATCGGTCTTGAAACTATGAAAGTTTAGCCATCTTCCACCTTTTTCTCCTAAATTAAGCCTCAAGACATAGTAAAACCCCGAAATGCTTTAGCGCATTTCGGGGTTGCCTATTGGCCTTTATTATTTCCGAGAATGAGTCTGAGGCTTCATCCGAAGCCGGGCCAGGAAGTCCAGCACCGGACGGCGAGTCTTGTCGACGATGCCGATGAGCTCGGCGCCGATCTGGAGCAGGAACACAAGCGCGCAGATGACGATGAACGTGATCCAGTTGCCAAGTCCGGTGTTCGTGACAGCCGACTGAATGACCGCGCATGTACCAAAGAATGCCGCGATCGCGTAGATGATGAGCACCGTCTTGCGGTGGCTGAAGCCGAGCTGCTGCAGACAGTGATGCAGATGGCCTTTATCCGCTTCGAAGATCGGCTTGCCCTTCTTCCAACGGCGGACGATGGCGAAGAACGTATCGGACAACGGTACGCCGATAATCAGCAGCGGCGTTACGAACGACACGACCGTAATCTGCTTAAACCCAAGCATCGACAGCGTCGCCAGCGCGAAGCCGAGGAACAGCGCCCCGGAGTCGCCCATGAAAATTTTCGCCGGGTGGAAGTTGAAGAACAGGAATCCCCCAATGCTGCCGAGCAGCAAAGCTGCCAGCAGAATAACCGCCTCGTTGCTCATGATAATGCCCATCACGAGAATGGTGGCGATAGCGATCCCCGACACGCCTGCGGCCAGGCCGTCCAGACCGTCGATCAGGTTGATCGCGTTCGTCACGCCGACGATCCACACGATGGTGACCGCGACGCTGACCCATTCTCCCAGTGGCTGCATCGCAGAGCCGAACGGAATGTTCAGCAAGTCGATCTTGACTCCGAAACCGAAGACAACGATGCAAGCCGCGCCGATCTGCACGAGCAGCTTCAGCTTGGCGTTCAAGTCGTATTTATCGTCAAACGCGCCCAGCAGCACGATCAGAGTGCCGCCCACCAGCAGCGCGCTAATGAGATTGCGGTCGTAAGCGCTCAGATAGCCCTCCGGAACGAAAGGCATCATGCAGAGCAAACCGATGGTGAACGCCGCATAAATCCCTACTCCCCCCAGGCGAGGCATCATCCTGGTATGAACCTTGCGATGATTCGGCACGTCGATCGCGCCGACGCGGTAAGCGAGCTTCTTGACCAGCGGCGTCAACACGAGCGCCAAAGCCATTGCCGCAATGAATGAAATAAGTGCGATTCCTAGCATCCAACCGGACAACATTCACAACTCCCCTTTTTTCTGTACCGGAATGAATTATACTCCCGCCACAAGAAATTCAACAAGGTGGTCAAATCGTCGTTTTCAGCCGTTTTTCATGAATTATGCGATTTTCACGAGCTCTTTCATGACGGATTGCCCGCTTTCAGGACTTTATCTCCGTCTTTAATCACTTTAAGCGCGAAACGGGGCAATACCAGCATCCTCCTGAACCGCGATGGCTCCTGAAGCAAGCGATACAACCACTCCATCCCCGCCTTGCGGAAAAGGGCCGGCGCCCGCTTGAGCTTGCCCGACACCACGTCGAAGCTGCCCCCGACGCCCATCACCACAGGTACTCCGAGCTGAGCCTGGTGCTTCTCGATCCACGGTTCCTGATTCATCGTGGCCCGGGCGACGAACAGCATGTCCGGATTCGCCTCGCGAATCGCGGCCACGACCTCTTCATCCTCGCTGTCCTTGAAGAAACCGTTCCTGCAGCCCACGAAACGCACACCCGGAAACTGCTTGCTAAGCTTCTCCCTGGCCGCTTCGATGATTTCCGAAGTCGTGCCGAGCAGATACGCGCTCCAGCCCCGGATATCCCCTTCCTTCAGCAGCTCGTGCATCAGATCGAAGCCCGGCACCCGCTCCTTGACCGGCTGGTTGAGCCTGCGGGCCGCCCAGACGACGCCCGAGCCGTCGGGTACGACGAGATCCGCCGTAGCGAGCGTATGATGGAAGGACGGATTCTCCAGCCCGACCATCAGCATGATCGGATTGCCGGTAATGACCCGGTGCGGCGTTCTCGTCTCGATCGCCTTCGTCAAATAATCGACCGTTTCCTGCATATCCATTTTCGAAAACGGCACGCCATACAAAGAAACCGTAGGAAACGGCTTCGTATTCGCATCCACTAAAGGTCAACTCCAACTTATCGGACATTTCGTCTCATCTACCGGGATTCCCCTGAATCGACGTTAGCCTACATATTATTTACGAATGAAAGCGATAATTTGTTGCGCGGGTTTGGCAGCTTCTTCCTTAAGTTTCTGGATTACGACCTGCTTTTCGCTCCTCCACAGCCCGGGATCGCTCAGCAGCCCCGCCGCTCTCTCCGCTGCAGCGTCGGGATCGAGCGCCTCGGTCGATCCGATCGCCCGCTCCCCAAGACGCTGCAAGAACTGGTCGATCTTCGGATCGTAAGAGATGCCGAGCAGCGGCGCCTCCCGATTCGCCGCGTAGATCAGCGAATGCAGCCGCATCCCGATGAGCAGCGCGCATCGGCCCACCTCCCGCAGCATCAGCTGCGGGTCATCGTGCGCCGGGGCCAACTCGAGCTCCCGCTCGGAGTATGCCCCCGCGCGCGCCAGCCGTTCCATCACGTAGCGGGACGCATCCTCGTCCGCGCCGCGATGGAACGGCAGGAAGCGCAGCCGCGCCCGCACGCCCCGCGCGGCCAACGCTTCAAGCGCCGCAGCCGCGCGGTCCAGGTCCGCGCGGTCGCTGCGCCAAAACCTGACGGACACGCCCACCACGGGCAGCGTGTCCTCCCCACCGGCGCCGCCAATCCCGTCGGCGCCATTCCCTCCCGGCGGCAAACCCATCACCGGATCGGGCACCACCTCCACGCGGGACGCGGGAACGCCGTAGCCGCGCAGCAGCTCCGCCGACTCCTCGTCCCGCACCGACACGTATCGCGCGCGCTTGAACGCTCGCGCAATCATCGGCTTGAACATCGCCCGATTCACGGGCCCGATGCCCTGCGCATACACAAAAGTCGGCTTCCCGCACCAGCGAGCCAGCTCCATAATCCCTAAATAATACGGAATGGAGCCCAAGCCCGTTGCATCCTGCAGCAAACTCCCGCCGCCGCTGATCAGCCCGTCGCTCGCCTTCAGCGCCTTCCGGACCTCCGCCAGCTTCATGCGCGGCACCGACTCGACCCCATACTGCCGGGTCGTCCACTCCGGGTCTCCCGACAGCACGACCGGCTCCACCTTCGCGCCAACCGCGTCTGCCGCTTCCTCCAGCGCGGTCAGCATGCTTTTCAGCACCGCCTCGTCCCCGCTGTTCTTGAACCCGTAGTACCCCGACAGCACGAGACGATAAGTCCGTTTCCCGGCGCCCGCTCCGGTTTCCCGTCCTTTCTCGCTCTGAGCTGCACGCGTTTCGGCACCCGCTTGCCCTTTTTCTTCCCGCTGTCCGATTGTCCTCCGCCCCCGTCGTTTCCTTATCTCTATATACCTGTAGGATGCTCCAATTCGCCAAGTCCTACATCAAGTCGTTCCGATTTGTCCGGCGTTCGCAGCTGCCCAAACTTTCCCTGCAGCTACTAGTAACGTTACACCATACCGGCTGCCCATTTCCATAAAAATATTTTCATTTTCCTCACGCTCATAACAAGAGGAGCCCGATATGACTCGGACTCCTCTTGCATTTGATCGATTGCTCTTGCGTCTTCTTCCTCAAGCGACTGCCTCAATAAACTAAGACTTACCCCCCATCCTCCAAAAACCGCTTGCCCCAGCGCTTCCACAAGCGCTCCAGCAATTGCCATGCGCCGATGGCGACCAGGCCGATCAGCAGACCCAGCCCCAGTCCCAGCAGAACGCGGATCAGCGACAACAGCAGCGGCGTGTGGATGTGCGCAAACGTATCGACCATCGACAGCTGTGCGATGGTGCCGGCCACCAGCAGCACAGTCGCCCAACGGTAGCGCAGCGCCAGGAAAATGCCCGCGATGAATAGCGGGTGCCCGAGCATAAACTCCTTCGTCCGCGGACGTACGCCGAACGTATTTTCCATTAACGAGCGGAATTGCAGCTCGATGCCCGTCACCTGTCCGCTATTGCCCGTTCTGGACAAGTAATAGAAGCCGACCGCGGCCAGCACGCCGATCCCTGCCATCCAGAGCACCGTCAGAGGCATAGCCAGTATTTTCTTCGCGTTGCCGACAACCGTATTGCCCGAGCCGTAGAGGAACACGTACAGCGCCACCAGGCCGATCGGCAGCAAATGCAGGATGCTGACTCCCCGGAACTGCTGCAGCACCAGGCTGTAAGAAACGTGATTAAGCAGCGCCACGACGAGCGGCACCGCAGCCAGCGACAGTATCGTCGTCCGCACGAACAGCAGCAGCGCTCCGCCTAACCTGTGAAGCGGCGACATCGATTGATCTCCCGCGCCGTCTCGCAGCACGCGGATACGCTTGACGAGCAGCACGACGGCGGCCGTCGGAGCGGCGATCGCCGCGAGCAGCGCCAGAGCCTGTACCATCAGCGTAGAGCTTAATACGTACAGCCCTGCTCCGCCGATTACCCCAGCCGCCAATGCCGGCAGCGTGAGCGAAGGCAGGAACAAGCCGATCGTCAGCGCCACGAGCGCGATCGCGCCCAGCATCGCGATTCCCCGCAGAACTTTCTCCGCCGGGGCATGCTCGACCTGGAACGCCTTCGGCGACCCGATCTCGAAGCCGAAGTCGCGCAGCTGCTTGACGACGCCGACGCTGACCGTATTTCCGTCCTCGTCCTTCTCTCCCTTTAGCACGTCCACGATATTTTGCAGCGGATGCGTCACTTGCCCTTTCGTCGCATCGCGAACCGTAATCGCATTTAAGTACAGCATGCGGATATTGCGGTCCTTCACCGCCAGCACGAGCCGGTCCTCCAGCACGGGCTTCTTGATGGCCGACATCTCCGCCTCGCTGACGGAGTGCGCCCGGATTGCGTCGTAGCCCAGCAAATTAGCCAGCTTCGACATGCCCTTCTGAGGAATGCGCAAATTTTCGAAGATCGCCACGCCGATGCCGTGCTCTTTCAGCTCCCCGGCAAAACGCGTAATGCCCTTGTGCTCCTTATCGTCGTCCCCGAAGCCCGTAACCGCTTCGCCGTCGAATACGACGCGGTCGATTCCCAGACTTTGATAGAAGTCCAGCCATTTCGCCACTTCCGTCTGATCGAACGGGTCGAACCGGTCGGATAACCTTGGGATGACAAGGAAGCCGGCATCCCTAAGCGACTTAATTGCAATCGGATTCGGCTGCATAGGACGAAGCAGCGCGTCGTCGTAGCCCAAGCTCAGACGCAAACCCGTATGGCCCTTGACCGACCAATCCGTCACGTCCGCGCCATGATGGCGGAACGCCCATTCGATGATCGGGCGAAGCGTCGCTTCGTTTTCCGGACGATTGAACACGACGTATGTACCGTTGTCCTCCGGAGGAGAGACGCGGTCTTCCAGAAGCGCGGCCTGCATGGCGTTGTACACGTTCACTTCGCCCGCCCAGCTCAGCTCCTCCAGCGTGCTCTCGAACACGACCATTCCGTTGACTCCGGCGTCCTTCAGCAGCCCGATCTGCTCCTGTACGAAACGCCGGGGGTCGACCTGCGAATTCGACACCTGCAGCAAATCCCGGTAATCCATAACGATCGCGACTTGGTCCGCCGACGTCTCCGTCTGCTCCCTCGCGTAGACGACCGGTAAAGACGCCACGACGCCAACTAGCACGACCCACCATAGCCATTTCGCCATTTTTGCGTTCCATGTATTCAGCCACTGAGGCACAACAGTCACTCCTTCATTTCTAACTTAAGCCAAAGAATCAACGCGAGCCATTACCGCCGCCGTCAGCTTCTCCAGCGAAGCCGAAGCCTCGTCCAGCCCTTGACCGCGCACCGCAAAATAAATCTTGATCTTCGGTTCCGTTCCCGAAGGACGCAAGCAGAACCACGAATCGTCTTCCAGCAGGAACTTCAGCACGTTCTCGGCCGGCAAGCCGTCCAGCCCCTGTGAGTAGTCTAGCGCCTTCGACACGCGAACGCCCGCGATCTCTTCCGGCGGAGCTTCGCGCCAATCGTTCATGATCGCGCCGATCTTCGCTACGCCGTCCTTACCCTTAAGCGTCCGGGATTCGAGCTTCTCCAGGTACGTGCCGTACTGCGCGTACAGCTCCAGCAGCACGTCGTACAGCGTCTTGCCCTGGGACTTGTAATACGCAGCCGCTTCGCTGATCAGCAAGGAAGCGACTACCGCATCCTTATCCCGCGCATAAGTTCCCGTCAAGTATCCGTAGCTTTCCTCGTAGCCGAAAAGAAACTCATGAGAACCGTCCTTCTCGAACTGCGTCATCAGCTCTCCGATATATTTGAAGCCCGTCAGCGTGCTGAACACCTTGCATCCGTATGAGGCAGCGATGTCCGCTCCCATCTGGCTCGTTACGATCGTCTTGATGACCGCCCCGTTTTCCGGCAGCTTGCCCTTGGCCTTCAAATTGGACAATAAATAATGAACCATCAGCGCGCCGGACTGATTGCCCGTCAACACGACGAACTCGCCCTTGTCGTTCTTCACGACCGCGCCCATTCGGTCGCAATCCGGGTCCGTGCCGATAATGAGGTCTGCTCCGACTTCGCCCGCGAGCTTAATCGCCAGCGTAAAAGCTTCCTGCTCCTCCGGATTCGGAGACTTGACCGTCGGGAACATGCCGTCCGGCTGCTCCTGCTCGCTCACGACGCTCACCTTCGTGAACCCGGCTTGCGCCAGCACGCGTTGAATCGGCACGTTGCCCGCACCGTGCAGCGGCGTGAACACGATGCCCAGCTCCGCTCCGGCTCCGCCTTGGATCAGTTCCGGCTGTACGACCTGCGCCGCCACCGCGTCGACGAAACGCTGATCGGCTTCTTCGCCCAGCCAGACAATCAGACCTTGATCCTCCGCTTCTTCGCGGGTCAGCCTTTTTACCTGATCGAAGGAAGAGATCGCGCGAATTTCCGAGATCACCTGCTCCGCCTGATCGGGAACGAGCTGTCCTCCGTCCTCGCCGTATACTTTGTATCCGTTATATTCCGGAGGGTTATGGCTGGCCGTTACGACTACGCCGCCCGTCGCTCCCAGATCCCGAACCGCGAACGACAGCTGCGGAGTCGGTCTCAACGACGGGAACAGATAAGTACGAATGCCGTTAGCCGCCAAAACGCAAGCCGCTTCCAGCGAGAACACGTCGGAGTTGCCGCGGGAGTCGTGCGCGATGACCACGGAAGGGGATGAGGACTGGGTGCGGAGAAAGTTCGCAAAGCCTTGCGTCGCTTTGCCGATCACGTAGCGGTTCATCCGGTTCGTTCCGGCTCCCATGACGCCGCGCAGGCCTCCTGTGCCGAACTCCAGCTCCCGATAGAAGCGATCCTCGATTTCCCCGGCTTGTCCGGCGATTCCTCTAAGCTCCTCTTTCGTCGCTTCATCTATATTGGCGTCGTTTAACCATCCTTGGTATAGGTCATTTACAGCAGACATCATTCCCCATCCTCTCTTATATAGGTAGCTCAACCCTTAGAAGGATCCGAAAGAGCAAACATCAGCTCGCCTTCGGCGACGACCTTGTCGCCCACGCGAGCGACGCCGCGGCCTTTGCCGATCGGACCTTTAAGCCGCGTCACTTCCAGCTCGAGGATGAGCGTGTCGCCCGGCTTGACCTGGTCGCGGAAGCGAAAGCCGTCGATGCCGGCGAAGAAGCCGAGTTTGCCCCGGTTTTCTTCCAGAGCCAGCATGGCCACCGTGCCGACCTGCGCCAGCGCTTCGACGATCAGCACGCCCGGCATGACCGGATATTCCGGAAAATGCCCGACAAAATGCGGTTCGTTCATCGTGACGTTCTTAAGTCCGACCGCCCTCTTGCCCGGCTCAAGCTCCAAAATCCGGTCGATGAGCAGAAACGGCGGGCGGTGCGGGATCAATTCTTGAATTTGTACGATATCGAGCATGGTTTTTCCTCCTGGATATGCGGATTCCGCGCGTATAACCCCATCCTGCACGGCGAATAATACAGGCATCCCTCGGGCGAGCTGCAGCAGCCGGGGTTGATATAAGCCGCCAGCCGCCGGTTGAACACGTCCAATCCGGCGGCGGGTTGTTGCTTGCTCCTCAGGATACCCCGTTTATTCTCTTGAATTTCATAAAATAAATGAACGACGCCACGAAAGACAGGACGATTCCTCCCCACAGCGCCGGAACGCCTCCCGGCAGTTCCAAGAGCAGCAGCGTAATCGCCAAATAGTAGATGATCGTCGTCGCTTTGCCCACTCCGTTGGCGGGTACCGTCTTGAGTCCGCGGAAATAAAAAATTGCCGAACCGATGATCATCCCCACTTCCCGGAAAGCCATTGCGATGAAGGCAGCGAGAGGAAGCACGCTCTTGATTAGCAGGGCGAGAATGACGGCGAGCATCATCAGCTTGTCGGCAAGCGGGTCCAGCATGCTGCCCGTTACGGTAACTTGTCCGTTGCGACGGGCGATATAACCGTCGAGGAAGTCGGTAAACCCCGCCAGCAGCAGCGTGAGCAGCGCCGCGATCGCATAACCTTCGAAATACAGCACCAAAAACACGGGAATTAAAACGAAGCGGGACATCGTAAGCAGATTTGGCACGTTCATTCCCGCGTCTCCCCCGTTTCTCTCAAGTTCCCCACCATTATAACGCTCACCTCTATAAATGAAAACTCCCCGAGCAGAAGCCGGGGAGTCGCAGTCCCGGTTGCTAGGCGCAGACCCTGCGTTAAGCGCCCTCCGCGAACACGAGATCATACATATGCTTCCAGGTTTTCATATCGAACACTTCCGACATGGGCTTGTCCCCCAGGACGGAAAATCCGATCGCGAGTCCAACGATAAGTGCGGCAATGCACAAAACAGGTATAATCAATAGCTTTACGCTCATCCAAACGACTCGGGCGATGACCTTGCCTGCGGAAGGTTTGCTCTTGCCGTTCGAACGGGAAGGTGCTTTCATGAAAAATTCGTCTCCTTCGACGAGCAACGCCGCGGATCTTGGGCCTAATTCCGACCCGCCTCTCGCATCAAGCGCGCAGGTTGTTCGCCAGCCCCATCATCTGTTCGCTGGAGGACAGCGCCCTGGCGCTCAATTGGTATGCGCGTTGCACCATCATCAAATCGCTCATCTCGTCCGCCATGTTCACGTTGGATTGCTCCACGAAGCCTTGACGAACCGCTATGCCGGCTGCATTCACGTCGGCCGGTTCCCTAACGGCGCTGTTCGGATCCACGCCGATCGGAATGCCGTACAGGTTGTCCGCCAGCGTCTGCAGCAGCTCGGCGTTGGTCAGTTCGACCACTTTAAGCCGACCCAGCGCGACGGTCTCGAGACCGTCCGCGGCAACCGCCGTCAGCGTGCCGTCTTCCGCGATCCGCAGATCGTAGCCGTTCTGTACGCGAACCGGCTCGTCTCCGACCCCGATCACCCGCTGCCCGGTATTCGTAACGAGAACCCGCTCGTTCTCGCCGTCGGGAAGCAGTTGGAACGGGCCGTGGCGCGTGAACGCCCGGGCTCCGTCGACCGTGCGGACTTCGAACAGTCCGTTGCCCTCGATCGCGACGTCCGTCATGACGCCGGTTTCCTGAAGGGCTCCTTGGGTCATGTCCGTATGGATCGACATCAGGCGCGTCCCCCAGCCTTCGACGAGACCGAGCGGGGATTTTCTTCCCGGCTGATTGAAATCGGTCAACTGCTTGTTAACGCTCGTCAAAATATCCTCGAACACGGCCGTCTTGCGCTTATATCCTACCGTATTCGCGTTGGCAAAGTTGTCGGCGAGCATATCCAGCTTCTGCTGCAGCGAGCCCATAGATACGGATGCGGTAATCATGGAACTATTCATTTACTATGCCCCTCCTACACTCTGCCAATCTCGTTAACGGCTTTCTCCAAGCTGCGATCGTACGCCTGAATGACCTTCTGGTTCGCTTCGTATGCTCTGAACGCGGCCATCAGATCGATCGAGGCCTGCGTAATGTCCACGTTGGAACGTTCCAGGAAGCCCTGCCGCACCTCGACCTGGTCTTCCGCTTCGATCTGCCGGAGGCCGTTCGCTTCTCCCGCGTAGCGGAAGCGGCCGTCTCCTTCTCGAACGAGCAGGTTCGGATTATCCACTCGCATGATGCGAAGCTGAGGGGCGCCGGGCAGCGGCTCATTCGTCTCGCCGTTGATCAACCGGCCGTTCGCCGTTACGGTAATCTCGTCCCACGGCCGATCGACGACGATCGGCTGTCCGTCCGCGCCTGTCACCGGATAGCCATCCGACGTCACCAGCGTGCCGTCCTGCGCGGTCTTGAAGCTGCCGTCGCGCGTATAACGTTCCTGTCCCGCGACGTTCACGGCGAAGAAGGCTTGGGGCTGATACGTAATCTGCCCGTTCGCGTCGACGAACTTGCCCGATGGGTCGAAGTTCACTCCGTCCACGAAAATATCCGATACGAGCGCCAAGTCCTGGTTGCGGTAAGTTTCCCTAAGATCGCCCTGCGCCATGCTCAGCAGGTTCTCCTCCGCGAATACGCCCGTACTGAGCTTGCCCAGCTTGCCGTCCGAAGGATTCGGTCCGCCCATGGCATAGACGAGCATCTCCGGAAACGTGCGATTAACCGCATTGCCGCCCTTGAAGCCGACCGTATTGATATTCGCGATATTGTTCGTGATCACGTCGTGCCGTCGCTGCTGGGCGATCATTCCCGAAGCGGCCGTATACAACCCTCTTAACATGAAGCCTGTCCTCCTCGCGTGTGCTTGGTCTCGGTTGCTTCCGACCCGCCGAGCCGGCGGACGCCGCGGCCCGGAACCGCTTAAGTCCCCCGGCCGCTCGCGGAGCGTTCCGCTTACCCCAGCTTGCGGGTCATCTTGTCCAAATGATCGAGCATGATTCCGGTTCCCTTAACGACGCAATGCATCGGGTCTTCCGCGATGAGCACCGGCACCTTGATCTCGTCCGCGAGCAGCGCGTCCAGTCCGTCGAGCAGCGCGCCGCCCCCGGTCAGAATGACTCCGCGGTCGATAATGTCCGCGGACAGCTCCGGCGGCGTGCGCTCCAGCACGGACTTCGCGGAAGCGATGATCGACATGATCGGCTCCCACAGCGCTTCCCGCACCTCGTCCGAATGGATCGTGACCGTGAGCGGCAGGCCGCTGACCATGTCCCGGCCCCGGATATCCATCTCTTCGCGGCGGCCGCCCATGTAGACGGTGCCGATCTTGATCTTGATATCCTCGCTCGTCCGTTCGCCGATCAATAATTTATATTTGTTCTTTATGTATCTCATGATCGCGGCGTCGAACTTGTCCCCCGCGACTTTAAGAGAAGAGGCGGTTACGACGTCGCCCATGGATAGAACGGCGACATCCGTCGTACCTCCGCCTATGTCAACCACCATATTGCCGCTAGGCTGGAAAATGTCCATCCCCGCTCCGATCGCGGCCGCTTTCGCTTCCTCTTCGAGGAACACTTCCTTGGCGCCGCTTCTCTCCGCTGCCTCCCGAATGGCCTTCTGCTCCACCGACGTAATGTTCGTGGGGGCGCAGATCAGAATGCGCGGCCTGCTGTACCAACTCTTGCCTCCGACGCGCTGGATAAAAGCCTTCAGCATCATATCCGTCACTTCGAAGTCGGCAATTACACCGTCCTTAAGAGGACGAATGGCGATAATATTGCCCGGAGTACGTCCGACCATCCGATGGGCTTCCTCACCCACCGCAAGCACTTTGCGAGAATCGCTTTCAATGGCTACCACTGAAGGCTCGTCGAGCACGACTCCCTTGCCTTTTACATGAATGGATACGTTCGCCGTACCCAGATCGATGCCGATGTCTTTGCTAAACATGCGTCTTTTATCCCTCGCCAAAATGGAGTGTCTAATATTGTAATAGTATAATATTCGATGCATGCACGGCAAATCCTTCTTTTCAACGATTCGGAAAGGATAAAATCCGACATCCTTCTCCGAATCGTCTCCGAAAGCCGCTTCAACGCCCGCAGAACGCCGATAACGCCTTTGCTTTTTCGACATCGTCGGCCAAATTACGCTTTGCCGGCGGTCATGACCTCCCGCTTTTTGACGGTCGTCTTCTTGTACTTGATCTTCGTCGCCTCTCCTCCTCTCAGGTGCCGGATCGACTTGTGGTACTCAAGGATGTGCTTGACCTGGTCCGCCAGATCCGGGTTGATCTCCGGCAGCCGTTCTGTCAGGTCTTTATGCACCGTGCTCTTGGAAACGCCGAACTCCTTGGCGATCGTACGAACCGTGTTGCGCGTCTCCACGATGCAGCGGCCAATCTTGATCGTGCGTTCCTTGATATAATCGTGCACGCTCCCGCCTCCCTGCTGAAATAGATTGGTACAGTATATGAGGGGCGCGGTCACTTATTCTAGATGGCCAAGCCTGACAAGCTAGGAAAGTCCCTTTTTTGACGGAAAACATAGGTCCTACGGCCGAAAAGCTACTTCTTTAGCCCTAGAAAAAAAGACGAAAGGGACTTTTCCCTTCCGTCTGCGGAGCGGTTTGGCGGCTATTTGTCGGCTTTGCTGACGATGACGACGTTCGTATGCGATTGCAATTCCAAAGAATACGGGACAATGACGTCCCTTCCGTCGCTCTCGCGGTACACTTGGACGAGCGGTCGTTGAATCGGACGGCCTGCCGTCTCCATAACGGTCGCCAGCTGTCCGCTGCTCAGCTGCACCTTGGTCGAGACCGGATAGATGATGACGTGTCCCAGGAACGAGCGGATCAGTTCCCAATCGAAATCGTAATTGCCCGACGCCGACAAATATTCGATCGCCTCCGCGGGCCCGTACGCGTTCCGGTGATGGCGAGGGGAGCCCAGCGCGTTGTAGACGTCCGCGATCGCGACGATCTGCGCGTACTCCGGAATTTTATCGTTCGTCATGCCAAGAGGGTAGCCGGAGCCGCGATACCGTTCATGGTGGAGCAGGGCGCATTGCGCGGACAGCAGCGGAACCTCCTTCATCCCCTTGAGCACCCGGTAGCCTTCGCTCGTATGCTGGCGCAAAATCTGCTGCTCTTCTTCGTTCAAGCTCCGGTTTACTTTCGTGAAATCCGCGGGCAATCTCGTCATGCCGATGTCGCAAAACATCGCGCCCATCGCCAGCTCGTACTTCTGCGATTTGTCCAACCCCCGCGCGGCCGCCATGATGCTCGAGCACAGCGTAACGTTCAGAGCATGCTCGAACAGCATCCGGTCCGTCTGCAGCATGACGCCCAGTTCCTCCGCGAGCGCCGGCTGGCGGGAGATCTCCAGCACCATCTCGCGGAACTCCTGGCGGAAGTTGGCCTCCGGGAACGGCAGCACGATCTGCTCCATCATCGCTCCTCGGCTTACGAACTCGCCGATGATCCGCCCCGCTTCCTTGCGGGGCTTATCGTCGTTCTTCATCTCCGCGATGTCGGGCCGCTCCCAAGCGAGCGCGTTGCCGCCCCGCTTCTTCTCGTAGCCTCCGTCGGATTGGCCGTGGCGGCTGGACAGATGCACGTACTTGATTCTAAGAGTCTTTAATCTCTGAATATAGTTCTCCGTGAGAACGGTTCCGGCCTCCAGCATGACCATACCGTTGTGGTTCAGCACCGCTCTCTCCAGCACGTCCCCCGGCTTCAGTTCCGCGGTACCCACGATCCTCATCCCGTACGCCCCTTCGCCTGATCGAATTCCTGCCTATCGTTATTGCAAAATTATGACATATCCCCCCGTTTCATGTCGAGAGCCGTCCGCAAAACAAAAAGAGGACCAAAGACGGCTTACGCCGTTCTTGATCCACTTTTTGTTCCTTTTGGTGCTTGATCGGTCACTTCCGCAGCGCTGCTTACTCTTCCGACTTGATCAGCTTGTTCGGATTAACCGATACGCCGTTCTCCCGAACTTCGAAGTGCACGTGGGCGCCTTCGCCCGGCTCAAGCTCGCTGTGGCCTGCCGATGCGATTACGTCGCCTTGCTCTACTTCGTCTCCCGCTTTCACTTTCAGATCCGTAAGGCTTTGATAGACGGTCACCAAACCATTCGGGTGCTCGATTTGCACCTCATAGCCGTTGGTCGGCGATTGGGCGGCGACTTTGACGGTTCCGCTCAGCGCCGCCAGAACCTCGAACGACTGTCCGTCTTCGCGGGCCAAGTCGGTCGCCATATGCGGCGTGAACGTGTTCTGGTACTCGACGGTGGCGGCTGCGCGCTCTTCCACGGATGCCGAAGCGTCGTAGAAAGGCATCAGCGTCGTCATGTCTTCGATCTTCTCTACCGGCCAGCGAAGCGTTTCTCCGTTCGCGAGTACGGCCGATGCTTCCGGACTTTCCTGTCCGCTCGAGGCGGCTTCGCTCTCGACTCCTGCTTGACCGGGGATTGCCGGATCTTGCGGATCCTTGCCCGTGTTCAGCCAGAGAATCGTTACGATAATTGCTGCCGCGGCCATGTACGCTGCAGGGAATACCCAGCGCTTGGAGAGAAATTTCTTCCATCCGGTAGGCCTAACAGCGGGAGACGTGCCCGCAATCGACTTGTGGGATTCTTCGATTTTGCGTGGCGTTTTGTTTCCTTCATTCATGGTTTTCATCACCTCAGTAAGCCATTGTTACCAGGTGAAGAGGTTTTATACCTGAATTCGCTGGAAGATTACAATTTTTATAGTTCTACCTCGCCTATAGTCGTTTATTGGACGGAATCGCAAGCTTAGAAACTTGCTCCAACCGCGCCCCCATATAATAGTGTGCCAGAATGCGCGGCGCGTCATACCCTTCTCTCGCCATTCCTTCCGCGCCCCACTGGCTCATGCCCACGCCGTGTCCGTACCCGTAGACGGTTATCTTCAGCTTGCCGCGATCGGCCTTCCAATCGAACGAAGCCGAGCGAAGCCCGAGCAGCCGCCTGACCTCCGTCCCGGCTAGACGTCGATCGCCCGCCAGCATCGTCTTCACCCTTCGTCCCTCCGTCCGCTCCAGCACCCGGATGAGATCGCCCGAAGCGCCGCCGCGGCTGACCGGCGCCGTTTTTACCCCCAATAGATCGTAAACCTCCGTCAGCTCCATCTCTACCGTTTCCTTGGCTCTATCGGAGATCTTCGAATCCCACGGACTCTCTACCGAACGCAAATACGGACGTTTGGTCGCAAACACTTCCTCGGAATTTTCCGTATAACCGTTGCTCGTGGAGAAAAACAGCGCCTCGATCGGCTCGTTCCCGTATACGAGAATCCGGCCTTCCGTAGCTTCGGCGGCGGAGCGGACTTTCTCCCAACCTGCTCTATCGTCCGCCTTCAACCGCTTCATCTCCGCGACGGACAGATAGACTTGGTGCTCCTGCGTATCCGTCACGTCGACCCCGTTCGCCGCCTCTCCCGCGCGCTCTCCCAGCCACAGCCTGCGCGCCGCATACGTCCGGGCCGCGATCGCCTGCGCCTCCAGCGCCGCCGGACGGAACTCGAGCGGCATCTCCGCCGCCACTACGCCTTGAACATACGTCTCCAGCGGCACCGTCTCTACCTTCCCCGTCTTCGACAAATATACGGAGATGCGAGGCTGCTCGTAGGAGGAGCTCTCTTTGCTCTTCGCATCGTCCCCCGCTTCGGACGCCTCTTCGCCCGCGCCGCTCCGCCCTTTATTCTCTCCGTCCGCCTTCGCCCGCTCTCCCGCTTCACCGGCCGTATCGCGAATGCCTGCACGCCCAGATAAGCCCGCGACCGCATCGATTCCCCCATCCCGTACTGCCGCCTCTGCCGCAGGAGCTTGTCCCGCCTCTGCCGGAGGAGCCTGTCCCGCCGCATCGTCGGCTCCGCCATGAAGCGATACCCACAGGCAGAGCCCAATCATCGCGCCCGCGGCGTACGCCATCCCGATGACCGTCCACGATACCTTTCCCCCGCGCGTCCACCCTTTTCGGCCGTATGCCTTCCTTCTCACCCGTCCACCCCGCTCGGCCGTATTTCGGCAAGCGGTCCGCCGCGATCCGGCTCGGCCGCTACCAACCGATGCTTTCAAAATATGCGAGAGTGCGAGAGGGTAGAACAACCGACCCGGGCTCGATTGGCTAAGGCCATGAAAGTGCCTCGGCGCTTCCCAAGCTGCGAGACTAAGGCCAAAAAAGTGCCTCCGCGCTACCCAAGCGGCAGAGCTAAGGCCAAAAAAGTGCCTCCGCGCAGCCCGAGCTGCGAGGCTAAGGCCAAAAAAGTGCCTCGGCGCTACCCGTGCCGCGCGACTAAGGCCAAAAAAGTGCCTCCGCGCTACCCAAGCTGCGAGGCTAAGGCCAAAAAAGTGCCTCCGCGCTGCCCGAGCTGCGAGACTAAGGCCAAAAAAGTGCCTCCGCGCTGCCCGAGCTGCGAGGCTAAGGCCAAAAAAGTGCCTCCGCGCTGCCCGAGCTGCGAGACTAAGGCCAAAAAAGTGCCTCCGCGCTGCCCGAGCTGCGAGGCTAAGGCCAAAAAAGTGCCTCCGCGCTACCCAAGCGGCAGAGCTAAGGCCAAAAAAGTGCCTCCGCGCTACCCAAGCTGCGAGGCTAAGGCCAAAAAAGTGCCTCCGCGCTACCCAAGCAGCAGAGCTCAGGCAAAGAAAGCGCCTCGGCGCTCCCCCCCAAGTTACGGGAAGTTTCCAATGTATGCGCTGCTTTAGCCAGCGCACTCTCGATTTGTTGCTCGGACATCCCAGCCCGCTCTATGTCTACTACAAAAAACCCCCGGACCACAAAGGCCCGGGGGCAGTACATTCGATAGCGGCTAAGTATAAGATCCGTTAATCCATAAGCTTCCGTTACGCGGCTGATTAGGCCAGCGTCGGTTGTATGTTGCGGATGACGACTTCCGCCGACGCCGCAGCGCGCTGTTCGAACTGCTTCATCAAGTTGTCCGGCTGCAGAGCCGCCTTTTCCGACTCCTCGAGGACGTCTTCCGGCGATGGCGCGCGATAGACATCCGCTCCCAGATCCGCCAGCTTATTAACGATATTCACGTAACCCCGCTCGATATGGTGGATGCCGCCGACCTCCGTGCTGCCGTCGGCCGCCAACGCGGCGCAGATCAGCGCGGCTCCGGCCCGCAGGTCCGTCGCGCACACGCTTGCTCCGGAGAGCTTCGTGCCGCCCGTAACGATCGCGGTGCGTCCGTCCACTTTAATCTCGGCGCCCATCTTGATCAATTCGTCGACATGCATGAACCGGTTCTCGAATACCGTTTCCGTCACGATGCTCGTTCCGTCCGCGACCAGCAGCAGCGTCATCATCTGCGCTTGCATGTCGGTCGGGAAACCCGGATAAGGCAATGTTTTCACATCCACGGCGCGAAGCGGCTTCGCCGCGCATACGCGGATGCCGTTCTCGTCGCAGTCGACTTGTACGCCCATCTCTTCCATCTTGGCGATGATCGGACCGAGATGATCGCGTATCGCGCCTTCGACGTAGACGTCTCCGCCCGTAATCGCGGCGGCGATCATGTACGTTCCGGCTTCGACCCGATCGGGAATCACCTGATGCTCGGCCGCATGAAGCCGCTCCACGCCCTCGATGCGAATAACGCCGGTGCCCGCTCCGCGGACTTTGGCTCCCATCGCGTTCAGGTAATTGGCCAGATCGACGATCTCCGGCTCCTTGGCCGCATTCTCGATAACGGTCGTTCCGACCGCGGTCGTGGCCGCCATCATGATGTTCTCCGTGGCGCCGACGCTCGCGATATCCAGATAAATTCTGGCTCCGCGCAATTTGCCGTTCACTTTCGCCTCGATGGAGCCTTGGCCGAAGCCGATCTCCGCTCCCATCGCCTCGAATCCCTTCAGATGCTGGTCGATCGGACGAGTGCCGATGGCGCAGCCTCCGGGCAACGAGATGCGCACCTGACCCACGCGAGCCAGCAACGGCCCCATGACCAGGAACGAAGCGCGCATTTTACGGACCAGCTCGTAAGGCGCTTCCCAGGCGGTCAGCGACTCGGCGTTCAGTCGTACGCTATCGTCTTGATGCTGCGCGTAAACCCCCAAAGCCGCGAGCACTTGAAGGATATTCTTAACATCGTCCAGGGCGGGAACGTCATGAATGACGCTTGATCCTTGCTCCGCAAGCAGAGATGCGGCCAGGATCGGAAGGACGGAATTTTTAGCGCCGTGCACGCGGACTGTTCCCGATAGGGTGCGTCCGCCGCGGACGATGATTTTGCTCATGGGTGGTTTCCCTCCGCGCGTAATAGATTCATTCCGAAGCACTGGCAAATGTACCCTACTCCGAAAAACCCAAATTTTATCATACCACTTCGCACAACATTGACACAAGCGGCATTTTTTGGGACGATCAGCCGCCATTCGACTTCGTTCGAGCCCTGATGGACGAATGCTTGGGTTTGTATATTATTGCCCAATATCGAGAAATTTCACGACAAATCGGGCGAAAAGCAGCTAAACGCCGCCAAACAGCCACTTGAGGGTGCCGACCCAGCTCGAGTAGTCGAGCACGAACCTCGAGACAAGATGGCCCAGCCCGATAGCCGCCAACAGCTGCAGCACCCGAACCTTCGGGCCCCGCGGATCGCGAGCGATTTTTTCCCATCTGACTTCCTGCAGGACGATCCAGGCAATGACGACGCAACCTAACGTTACGAAGATCGAAAACAGCCCGTTCCATCCCGCCAGCTCGAACAAACCCGATTCATTCCCCATTTCCGACTCCTTCCGCCCTCAGCGGAGCTTTCGTCGCCCCGATTCGAGCCTTCCCCTTGCTACTCGTTCGCCGTTTCCAGCTTAAGGCTGTAATGCTGACCGCGGTTGTACCTGTCCGCAGTCACCTGAACATAATATGTGCCGGGCGGCAGCATTATTTCTCCGCTTATCGTTTTCTGTTCCTTCCCGTTGATCCATTGCTCTAGCGTTTGCAGCTTTTTATCGCGCAATTCAACGTTCATGACCATCGGGGATGGGATGTTCGCGACGCCGAGCTTCACCTTCGTCTTCTTCGTCAGCGCGAATCGGTACCAATCCTCGTCCTTGGTCGTCTGGATCAGACCCTGGTAGGTCTTCCCGATCACGAGCGGAGTCGACGTAAGCGCGGTTTCGTTCGGCTCGTATAAATCCTCCTTCTCGGTAATGTATTCCAGAGACACGGTATATGTCCCGATTACCGCTTCCGGATTCGACGATACCGCGTTGGAGATGCGGAAATAATACTTGCCCGCCTTGGCATTCGCGACCGCCCCGTACTCGATGCCTCCGTCTCCTCGCTCGTCGACGAGAACCATTTTGCCTCCGGCCGGATAGATCCGCAGCTCGGGATCGATTCGCGTCGTGTCCGGCGTCACCGTCAGCTTGAGGCTGCCGGGCTTGGGAAGCGTCACCGCGAACCAATCGACGTCGCCACGCTTGTGGAACGTTCCCGTCCACTTCTGACTGCGGGCGGGAAGCGTGGCCGCCGATGAGGACGTATCGTTCGGCTCGCTCGCGTCGGGATTCATCGAGAACCCGGATACAAGACGATAGTCCTGGGCTTCCGCCTTCGAATTGTCCGGCAGCTGCGTCAGCAGCCAGTTGCGTCCTTTTTTCACCGGCCACTGCATCAGCACGCCATCCGGCACGGCTTCCGCCGGCTTCGGCCTGACCAGCTTGCCGTCGCCGTCGTACAGCGAGAACTTGCCCCGATCGCCGGAGAGGCTGAACAAGCCGTCGTATTTCGCGTCGAAGACGAACCAGTCCGCATCCGATTTGCCGTCCCATCTGCCTGCAACCTCTTTGCCGAGCGGCAGCTCGCTTGCCTGAGAGCGCATATTGTTCGGCTCCCGCCAATCGGCGGAGTCGCCGGCCAGCAATGCGTTCACCGCGGACAGCAGGCCGTAGCCCGAGTTCGGCGTCCAAGGCTTGAGCACGTTCAGCGGAGTGGCCGTTCTTCGCAGCGTCTCCCGGATGCGCAGCGGCTCCCACTCCGGATAGACGGCCTTAAGCATCGCGGCAGCCATCGCGACTTGCGGCGCGCTCATCGACGTGCCTTCCATCTCGATCCCGCCGCCGCCGATCGCCATCGTCTGCACCCTCCAGACGGCTCCGATGTCGTTTTCCGGTCCGGAGGTCGAAGACGAGACGTTCCTCATTCCCTCGATGCCGGCAACGGAAATGACGCTCGGATAAGCTGCCGGATACTGCACGGCGGCCGTATCGCCGAAGATCGCCGCATCGTTGCCGCTTGCCGCAATGAGCAGCACGCCGCGGCTTTCCGCGTAAGCGACCGCTTCGCGCAAGCTCTGCGCATCGCGCCTGAGGCCCAGGGACAGCACGACGATGTCGGCACCTTGGTTGACCGCGTAGCGAATGCCCTGCGTCAGCTTCTCCTCATTGCCAGCACCGAATTCGTCGAGCGCCTTGATCGGCATGAGCTTGCCCTTCCATCTGCCCCCAGCCGGAGACAAGTCCCCGGCCTTGGCGGCGGATACGATCACGCCCGCGACCGCCGTCCCATGGCCGTTGTCGTCCTGCGCGGACTTTCGGCCGTTGACAAGATTAATGCCGGGCAGCAAGTAGGACTTTAGATCCGGGTGATTAAAATCGATCCCCGTATCGATAATCGCGATCGTCGACGTCACGTCCCGGTCCAGCCATGCCCAAGCTTCGTCGATGCCGGTCATCCCGATATATTCGGGCAGAGGCGGGATAAGCGCCGGCGCGTTCCGGATCATGTCCGTTCCGATCGCTTGCGTATGGACGCTCGTCCACGATTTTGCGCTCTCGATCTCTTGCGTCCGGGGAGACGCGAGCACGGCGGAGACAAGCAAGACGGCGGACACTGCCGCTATCGCGGCGCGTCTGTCCGCGCCGTATCGGCTATTCGTCGCGCCAATCTTCGCATCTGTCCTCTCCATCTCGCATCCCCCGCCTTTCGTCTTCCCCATCGCTTACGGACTATTGTATCTGCGCCGCATGACAAATTTCTGAATAGGCTTCGCGCAGCTTAGGTTTTCAGAATTTTTTCAACTTCTGTATTACCTAATTTCGCCTGCGAACCGCGCATTCCCTGCCGCTTGCGGAAAAATAGGGACTAAGGTCGCAATTTGTCGCTCCGCGAACGGAACTGCCAACAAAAAAACTACGACTGACCAATTGACCTACAAATAGCTTGCTAGATCTCTCGGAGTAAAGATTTTACGGAATTATCGTTTAATCTTTGCCATCCTGGCTTTGCCCTAGCGTCGATATGCGCGATTCTTTTCCAGTTATTTCCTCCGTTTGACACCCAATTCGGTCGAAGAAACTCACGTAACGGTCTGCCAGACCGCTAGAGGCAGTCATCCACTCGGTTTCGCTCACGTAACGGTCTGCCAGACCGTTAGCGGCGGTCATCCGCTCGGTTTCGCTCACGTAACGGTCTACCAGGCCGTTAGAGGCAGTCATCCACTCGGTTTCGCTCACGTAACGGTCTGCCAGACCGTTAGCGGCGGTCTTCCGCTCGGTTTCGCTCACGTAACGGTCTGTCAGACCGTTAGCGGCGGTCAATACGAGTGGGTCTAAATTAATTCTTTCGGTGTGTGCTCATGTGTGTGAATAGGTCAGTCGTAGGAAAAAAACAGGGGCCGTCCCCAAGTCAGTGACGACTTTCGAGACAACCCCTCCGCCAAGACTTCACACCCGGCTACAACCTTATTACTGGATCAGAAAATCCAGCCTTATGGAGAACAAGCTATCGATCCAATCAAGAATCGGCACCGGCAGGAATCCGAGCGCCAGCGTCGCGGCCGCGCAGATCCAGATCGTAATCGCCGCAGGCGCCGTCAGCTTCAGTCCCGAATCCGCCGAACCGCTTCTCATGAACATCTGGCG
>NZ_JBEPYQ010000102.1:0-25531 GCF_041641335.1 Cohnella sp.
CACACCGTTAGATTTCCGCTGCTGGCAGCGAAAGCAAGTAGTCAACCTATTTGTTTGCAGAAAGTAACGGTGTGGCTGGTAAGAAACCCCTACTTCTAAGCGAAGCGTAAGTAGGGGAGGTTCATTACGGGTATCGAGAAGGCGAGCAGCTTTGCAGTGAAGGACGCGCAGGGAACCGAGTATCCGCTCGCGGACAAGATCGTCGCTTCTTCCAAGCTGACGGGCAAGCTGGAGCAGGCTCTCCCGAGCGGCGAGTATACGGTCGAATGGCGCATTATCGGAGAGGACGGACACCCGATCAAAGGGACTTTCGGCTTTACCGTCGCGCTTCCTCCCGATGAAACTCCAAGCCCGTCTCCGTCGGAGTCCGCGGCGGAAAGCGCCGAGTCGGATCCCGTACAGACGTCGGAGGAGACGTCTTCGCGTCTTCCGGAAGCCTCGAGCAGCCCGAGTCTTCCCGCCTCTCCCGAAGCGGAGGTTGATTCTTCGGAGGAGGGAAGCGCGTCTTTGGAGACGAGGTCGACCGCTTCCAACTTGCTGCTGATCGCGGCTGGCGCGCTTGTCGTCGCGTTCGTCGTTCTGGCTTTGCGGAAGAAAAAATAACTTTACCTCGAATGCGATTTTTGATAATATAATCCCAATAACAAATGCGATGAAGAGACGAGTAGGTAAAGCCATTCTTTCGCAGAGAGCTCCGGCGGCTGGGAAGGAGTAAAGAATGCTTTATTGAAAAAAGACTCCGAGCAGCGCGCCGGAACCTCGTATGGCGAGGGGGTGGCGCGACAGGCGCTCCTGTTACAGGGCTAGAGTATAAGCATTGCTCGGCAATGCCGTACTTGAAGAGGCGGATATGGCGACATATCAGCGAATCCGGGGTGGTACCGCGAGCACACAATCTCGTCCCTAAGGCTAAAGTCTTGGGGGTGGGATTTTTTTGTTGAAGCGCGAAGCCAGCGCCGTCGGCACACCATTTCGTTCGTTATGAATAGGTAGTTAGTATAAGGATCCGTAAAATACGCGATAGGGAAAGGACTGGAACAAGCGATGTCAAATCAATTGAAGGTCGGTATTGTCGGTGGAACGGGAATGGTCGGGCAGAGGTTCGTTCAACTGCTGGATGGGCACCCTTGGTTCAAGGTGACGACGATCGCGGCGAGCGCGAGCTCGGCGGGCAAGACGTACGAGCAATCCGTGCAAAATAGATGGAAGCTGTCCACTCCGATTCCGGAAGCTGTAAAAAATATCGTCGTTCTCGACGCTTCCGAAGTGGAAGAGGTCGCCTCGCAGGTCGATTTCATCTTCTGTGCCGTCGACATGAAGAAGAACGAAATCCAGGCGCTGGAGGAAGCGTACGCCAAGACGGGGACGCCGGTCGTCTCCAACAACTCCGCGCATCGCTGGACGCCGGACGTTCCGATGGTCATTCCGGAGATCAATCCGGGACATCTGGACGTGATCGCAGCTCAGCGCAAACGGCTCGGCACCGAGACTGGCTTCATCGCCGTGAAGCCGAACTGCTCGATCCAGAGCTACGTGCCGATGCTGCATGCCTTGCAGCAATTCAAACCGACGCAAGTCGTAGCTTCAACGTATCAGGCGATCTCTGGCGCGGGCAAAAACTTCACGGATTGGCCGGAAATGCTCGACAACGTCATTCCGTACATCGGCGGAGAGGAAGAGAAGAGCGAGCAGGAGCCGCTGCGCATCTGGGGCAGCGTCCAGGACGGACAGATCGTGAAAGCCGACGCGCCGCTCATTACGACGCAGTGCATCCGCGTTCCGGTTACGGACGGCCACTTGGCGACCGTATTCGTCTCGTTCGAAAACAAGCCGGCCAAGGAAGAGATTTTGCGGATCTGGCGCGAGTTCGAAGGACGTCCGCAGCAGCTTGGCCTGCCGAGCGCGCCTAAGCAATTCATTACGTACTTCGAGGAAGAGAACAGGCCGCAGACGAACCTGGACCGCGACATCGAGGGCGGCATGGGTGTATCCGCGGGACGCCTGCGCGAGGATTCCCTGTACGACTACAAATTCGTTGGCCTGTCGCACAACACGCTGCGCGGAGCCGCGGGCGGAGCGGTGCTCATTGCCGAGCTGCTTAAGGCGGAAGGTTATATTCAAGCGAAATAAGACGCGTCAAGCCAAAACCGCCTTCGACGTCCTTGGGACGGAGAGGGCGGTTTTGGCGGATAGGATTCAGAATTGGGGCAGTTTCCAAGATCGAATAGGATCTTGGGGCTGCCCTTGTTTCGCGTTACAAGAATAAGAGCAATAAGATGCCTGCGGCGAAGCAGTAGTAGGAGAAGTATTTCAGATTTCCTCTGGCCATGATCCCCATCAGCCATCTCATGGAATAATAAGTGGCAACCAACGTCGTCAGGAACGCGATCAGATAAGGAATCGCCATCTGCGCCCGATTCGGATCGTTGACGATGTCGGACGCGCCGAGCACGATGCCGCCTACGCTGATCGGGATGTAGAGGATAAAAGAGAATTTCAGCGCCGTCTCCTGTTTCATTCCGACGGCGATCGACGCGATGACGGTCGCTCCAGAGCGGCTAATGCCGGGGATCAGCGCGACGGCTTGGGCAAGGCCGACGAGAAGAGCGTCCTTGACCGACAGGTCTCCGTCCAGCTTGCGGCCGCGAAGATTGCGAATGAGCCACAGCGCGACGCCCGTCACGAGCAGCCCGATCGATACGGTATGTACGGAAGAGAAGATTTCCTCGATCCGATCCTTGAACAGCGCTGCTGCGACGGCGGCCGGCACCGTGCCGATAACGATGTACACGCAGAACAGAAAGTCCGACCTGTATTCCGCTTTGCGAGTGAGCAGATAGCGGAAGGCTCCCGAGATCAGCTTGCCGATCTCTTGGCGAAAAATAAAGCAGATTGCGATCAAGGATGCCGAGTTCGTCAAAACTTCGAAGCTCAGGCCGTTTTGCTTCAAGCCCAGAAGTTTCTGCGCAATGATCAGGTGTCCGCTCGACGAGACCGGAATCGGCTCCGTCGCGCCTTGGACAACGCCCAAAAACAAGTATTTCAGCCACAGTACGAATGTTTCCATATTCCCTCCAGTTTCCCTCCATTTTTTTATGCTTCCATCGTACCTCAGTCGGTCGGGAATTGACAACCTGTCGACCCGCAAGTCGCGTTAACGAACCATCTCTATAAACCGGGTAGCCGCGCTCGACAGCGGCATATTTCGCTTTGTCATGATTCCGACGTGGGAGGGCGGGATTGTAATGTCCAGTTCGACCTCGAAGAGAGAGCCTTCCTCCAGCTCCTTGGATACGAATTCGCGCGTCACGAAGGAGATGCCGAGCCCTCTGCGGGCGAACTCGATGAGCAGGTCGACGCTGCCGACTTCGATTTCCGGCTTGATCGTGTAGCCGTAGCTTTGGAAAATTTCCGTGATCGTCATCCGGGCCCGGCTGTTGCGGGAGAACAAGATGATCGGATGCTCGAGCAGCGAGTCCAGCGACAGCTGCTTGCCCCTAAGCTCTTCATAGCGCGCTCCCGCGACGAAGCAATCCTGCAGATGGAAGCTCTCCCTCACTTCGAGCTGCGGATCGACGATCGGCATGCGCACGACGCCCAGATCGATTCGGCCTTCCTTCAAGAACGAGATGACCTCCGGCGTCGTACCGTGATTCAGATGCAGCCGGATGCCCGGATACCGCTCGTGGAATTCCTCCAAATAAGGGAGCAAATAGTGCTTGAACAGTGAATCGCTTCCCCCGATTCTCAGTTCGCCGCTCTCCAGGTTTTTGAGGGCGGCCATCTTTTCCTCGGCAAGGGAAATGAAAATGTGCGACTGCTCGATGTAAGAGTACAGAATGGCGCCTTCCTGCGTCAGCTCGACTCCTTTGGCCGTCCGGTAAAACAGCGTGATGCCGAAGCTGTCCTCCAACTGCTTGATGGCGTGGCTGACGCTCGGTTGGGTGAGGTACAGCGCTTTGGCCGCCTGGGTTAAGCTGCCCGTCTTCGCGGCCCAATAAAACACCTTATACAGCTCGTAGTTGTTGGTCATAGACACGGTCTATAGCTCCTGTTAAATATATTAATTACTTGTATGACCCCTATTCGTATTATAGTGAAACTACGAAAGAGATACCAGTCTTGCGCGCCATAGCGCATTCGGAAGGAGCAGGAGGAAGATGGAGGCCACGACATTCGTACTGTTCGGAGCGACGGGGGATTTAGCGAAGAGAAAAATATACCCTGCTTTGTATAATTTGTTCGTTGACGGCAAGCTGCCCGAATCGTTCTCGTTGTTCGGTCTCGGAAGAAGAGAATGGACCGACGAGTCTTTCCAGGCCAACGTCGAGCAATCCGTTCGGCAGTTTTCCCGGCGCGAAGCGAGAAACGACGGCTCGCTGGAACGGTTCGTCCGCGCGTTCCGGTACAACGTGCTGGACATTGGGCGCAAGGAGGATTACGCAAGGCTGCTGGAGCGGATCGAGCAGAGAGAAGAGGCGCTGAGCGCCCCGCCTAACCGGCTGTTCTACCTGTCGGTCGGACCGGAGTTTTTCGAGACGATCGCGGCCAACATTCTCGAGAGCGGACTCGGTTCCGAGAAGGGCTGGAAACGGCTTGTCATCGAGAAGCCGTTCGGCCACGACCTGCCGTCGGCCCGCGACCTGAACCGGAAGCTGAGCCAGACGTTCGCGGAGGAGGAAATTTTCCGTATCGACCATTATCTCGGCAAGCCGATGGTGCAGAAGATGGGGGCGCTGCAGCAAGCCAACCCGGTCATCCAGGCGCTCTGGACGAACCGCTACATCGCCAACGTGCAGATTACGGCGAGCGAGACGGTCGGCGTCGAGGAACGCGCCGGCTACTACGACCACGTAGGCGCCGTGCGGGACATGTTCCAGAACCATATGCTCCAGTTGCTCATGATGGCGGCGATCCATCTTCCGCACGAGAGCAGCTCCGAGCAGGTGCGCTTCAAGAAGAAGAGAATCATGCAGGGCGTCGTACCGCTGCAGAAGCAGGACGTCGCGGCCAGCGTCGTTCGCGGCCAATATGCCGAAGGCGCCATCGGCGGCAAGCCGGTCGCCGGCTACTTGTCCGAGCCGGGCATCGCCGAAGGCTCGACGAACGATACGTTCATCGCCGCCAAGCTGGAGATCGACGACATCTACTGGCGCGGAGTGCCGTTCTACATTCGCACCGGCAAGAGAATGAAGGAGAAGAGCACGCGGATCGTCGTCGAATTCAAGGAGCCGCTGCAGCAGCCTTCGCAGGGCCGCGGCACGCCTAACCTGCTCGTCTTCGAGATCGGTCCGAAGGAAGGCATTACGCTCCAGCTCAACACGAAGGAAGACGGCGAGTTCAAGCCGCTGCACGTCGAGCTGCACGGCAGCCAGGACGACGTTCCGGAAGCGTACGAGAACCTGATTCACGACGCGCTGCGCGGAGACGGCACGTTCTTCGCCCACTGGGACGAAGTCGAGCTGAGCTGGCAGTGGGTGCAGCCGATCCTCGACGCCTTCGCCGAAAATATCGTGCCTCTGCAGTCGTACGCCGCCGGCTCTTACGGCCCCACGGAATCCGACGCGCTGCTCGCGCGGGACGGCTTCCGCTGGTGGTTCGACGGTGAGGCTGAAACTATAAACATTAAAGGAGAAGAATATGCCTACAACACAAACCATTGAGCAACTCGCTATCGACACGATCCGCACGCTTTCCATCGACGCCATCAACGCAGCTAACTCCGGTCACCCGGGGCTGCCGATGGGCGCCGCGCCGATGACTTACTCCCTCTGGGCAGGTCATTTGAATCACAATCCGGGCAACGCCAAATGGTTTAACCGCGACCGCTTCGTGCTGTCGGCGGGCCACGGATCGGCTCTGCTGTACAGCCTGCTGCATCTGTCCGGCTATCACGTATCGCTGGACGACTTGAAGCAGTTCCGCAAGCTGAACAGCAAGACGCCGGGCCACCCGGAATACGGCCATACGGACGGCGTGGACGCCACGACGGGACCGCTCGGCCAAGGCGTGGCTATGGCGGTCGGCATGGCGATGGCGGAAGCGCACCTGGCTGCGAAATTCAACCAGGAAGGCTTTCCGGTCGTCGATCATCACACTTACGCGCTCGTCGGCGACGGTTGCCTCATGGAGGGAATCTCCTACGAAGCGATGTCGATGGCCGGCCATATGAAGCTGGGCAAACTGATCGTGCTGTACGATTCGAACGACATCTCTCTCGACGGGGATCTGAACTTGTCGTTCGGGGAAAATATCCAACAGAGAGCGGAGTCTGCGAACTGGCAGTACCTGCGCGTCGAAGACGGCAACGATATCGCCAAGATCGGCCAGGCGATCGCGGCCGCGAAGGAGAACGACTCCCAGCCAACGCTGATCGAGGTGCGCACGATTATCGGCTACGGCAGCAAAGCGGCCGGAACGAACAAGGTTCACGGCAATCCGCTGGGCAAGGACGAGGCCAAGGCGACGAAGCAGGTGTACGGCTGGACTTATGAGGAAGAGTTCACCGTCCCGGCCGAGGTTAAAGCGCACTTCGAGCAGCTGAAGCAAAACGGAGCGGCGAAAGAAGAAGAATGGAACAAACTGCTGGCGGCCTATAAGACGCAGCATCCATCCTTGGGTCAGGAGCTGTCCCAGGCGATTGACGGCACGGTGGCGATCGACGCTTCCGACATCCTGACGTTCGATACGTCCAAGTCGGTGTCGACGCGCGTAGCGAGCGGGGAATCGATCAACCACTTCGTGAAAACCATTCCGGCCATCTTCGGAGGCAGCGCCGACTTGTCGCACTCGACGATGACGGACATTAAGGGCGAGAAGAAGTTCGCCGTCGAATCCTACGCGGGACGCAACGTCTACTTCGGCGTTCGTGAGCACGCGATGGGTGCGGCCGGCAACGGCATGGCGCTGCACGGCGGCGTAAAGCCTTTCGTCAGCACGTTCTTCGTCTTCTGCGATTACTTGCGCCCGTCGATCCGCCTCGCCGCGCTGCAGAAGCTCCCGGTCGTCTACGTGTTCACTCACGACTCAATCGCCGTCGGGGAAGACGGACCGACGCACGAGCCTGTCGAGCACTTGGCCGCCCTGCGCACGATTCCGGGACTGACCGTTCTTCGTCCGAGCGACGCGAACGAGACGGCAAGCGCTTGGGCGTACGCACTGGAGCAGAAGGAAGGTCCGGTCGCTCTCGTGCTGAGCCGGCAAAACTTGCCGATCTACGAAGAGACGAAGGCGAATAAGGAAAAGCTCGCCAAGGGAGGCTACGTCCTGACGGAAACGAACGACAAGCCGGATTTGATCCTGATCGCCACCGGCTCCGAAGTTTCCCTGGCCGTGAATGCCAAGGCGGAGCTCGAGCGGGATAACTTGTCCGTACGCGTCGTAGCGATGCCGGGCCGCGAGCTGTTCGAGCGTCAATCCGCTGAGTACAAGGAAAGCGTGCTGCCTCGCTCGGTCGCGAAACGGATCGCCATTGAAGCCGGCATCTCGCTTGGGTGGGACCGCTATACCGGACCGGAAGGCAAAGCGCTGTCGATCGACACGTTCGGCGCATCGGGACCTGGAGGCGAAGTGCTGGAGTATTTCGGTTTCTCTGTCGGGCATGTCGTTCGTTTGGCCAAAGATTTGTCGAAATAAATTAATGATATTAAAAAACGGAGGTCATCCACATGAAATTTTTCATCGATACGGCTAACCTGCAGGATATTAAGAAGGCATACAAAATCGGCGTTCTGTCCGGCGTAACGACGAACCCGTCGCTCGTCGCCAAAGAAGGCGTCAAGTTCGAAGACCGGATCGCCGAAATTTTGCGCGAAGTTCCGGAAGTGGAGTCGGTATCCGCCGAAGTCACGCCGGACGCGCTCACCGCAGAAGAAATGATCGCCCAAGCGGACGAACTGATCAAGATCAACGATTACGACAAAAACATCACGATCAAGCTGCCGATGACGCTGGCCGGCCTGGAAGCCTGCCGCTACCTGAGCAAAAAAGGCGTCAAAACGAACGTCACGCTTATCTTCACGGTAAACCAGGCGCTGCTCGCCGCCCGTGCCGGCGCGACTTACGTATCTCCGTTCCTCGGACGTCTGGACGACATTTCGGAAGACGGCGTTCTGCTGGTCTCCAAAGTCGCCGAGCTGTTCCGCACGCATAACCTGGACACGCAAATCATCGCCGCTTCCGTTCGCCATCCGGATCACGTGACCCGCGTAGCAATGGCCGGCGCGCATATCGCGACGATTCCGTTCTCCGTCATCGAGCAAATTTCCAAGCACCCGCTGACGGATCAAGGGATGGAGAAGTTCGCGGCAGACTGGAAAAAAGCCGTCCAGTAAGGACGGTTTTCCGCGGAGTCGGACAATTCATTAATGAGATTAAATAATAGAGATATGTTGGGGAGGAACCGTCAATGAGCAAGCAGCAGATCGGCGTCGTCGGCTTGGCCGTCATGGGCAAAAATCTCGCTCTGAACATCGAAAGCAAAGGGTTTTCCGTCGCCTTATTCAACCGTTCTCCGGAGAAGACGAAGGAGCTGCTGGAAGAGGCGAAGGGCAAAAATTTCGTCGGCACGTACAGCGTCGAAGAGTTCGTGGCCTCGCTGGAGACGCCGCGCAAAATACTGATCATGGTCAAAGCCGGACAGGCGACGGACGACACGATCAATCAGCTCGTGCCCCACCTGAGCCAGGGGGACATCCTGATCGACGGCGGCAACGCTTATTTCCCGGACACGCAGAGAAGAAACAAGGAGCTGCAGGAGAAGGGGTTCCGCTTCATCGGCGCGGGCGTATCCGGCGGCGAAGAGGGCGCGCTTAACGGTCCGGCGATCATGCCGGGCGGCCAGAAGAGCGCGTACGAGCTGGTCGAGCCGATTCTGACGGCCATCTCGGCGAAGGTCGACGGCGATCCTTGCTGTACTTACATCGGCGAAGAGGGCGCAGGCCACTACGTCAAAATGGTTCACAATGGCATCGAATACGGCGACATGCAGCTGATCGGCGAAGCGTACCACCTGCTGAAGGACGTGCTTGGCGTCGGCACGAACGAGCTGCACGAGATTTTCACGGAATGGAACAATGGCGAGCTGGACAGCTATCTGATCGAGATTACGGCCGACATCTTCTCCAAGAACGATCCGGAGACGGGCAAGCCGATGGTCGACGTCATTCTCGATTCCGCCGGACAGAAGGGCACGGGCAAGTGGACGAGCCAAAGCTCGCTCGACCTCGGCGTGCCGCTGTCGATCATTACGGAGTCGGTGTTCGCGCGCTTCATCTCCGCGATGAAGGAGGAGCGCGTCGCCGCCAGCAAGAAGCTGGACGGTCCGGCCGTCTCCGCGTACGACGGCGATCGCCGCGAGTTCATCGAGGCGGTGCGCCAGGCACTGTACGCGAGCAAGATCGCGTCTTACGCGCAAGGCTTCGCGCAGATGAAGGCCGCTTCCGAAGCATTCGGCTGGAACCTGAACTACGGCGGCATCGCCATGATCTTCCGCGGAGGCTGCATCATTCGCGCCAGATTCCTGCAAAACATCAAGGACGCGTACGACCGCCATCCGGAGCTGACGAATCTGCTGCTGGACGATTACTTCGGCGGCGTCGTCAAAAACTATCAGGCGGCTTGGCGCAAAGTGGTCGCCGTCGCCGTCGAGAGAGGCATTCCGGTTCCGGCATTTGCTTCCGCGCTGGCGTACTACGACAGCTACCGCACGGAGCGTCTGCCGGCCAACCTGCTGCAAGCGCAGCGCGACTACTTCGGCGCGCACACGTTCCAGCGCGTCGACCGCGAAGGCAGCTTTCACTTCCAGTGGATCTAACGGTTTAACATGGCCCCTGCAAGGATTGTTCGCGATCCTTGCAGGGTTTTTTGCATTTCATGCGGTTAACTGGCCAGCGGCGCGAGAGTGGCGGGGCTGGAAAAATAAAGCGGAAACGAAACTATCCTTCCGCTCCTTTCGTCCAACATATATAGAAGGGAGAGAAACAAATGAAAAGATTCATCCTACATAGTCTGGCTGGATGGAAGTTGGCGGTCGGCGTGCGTTACCGTCTCTTTCGAGCGGTGCTGGCGGCGCTGATCGGCTTGTCTATGATCTTGCAATCGTCAGGCCTGGCTCTGGCGGCAGAAGGAGCCGCCAGCGAAGCCGAACGCCCGTCTAAACCGCCTGCGCCTGCGTTCACGGAGGAGATGCGGCAAGCGCTGGAAGACGTGGAACGGCTGTTGTACGCGCAGGAGCCGCTGTCGGATTGGGCGGCGATCGGCCTGGCGCTGAACGGGAAGGACGTTCCCGACAGCTACTTGCGGCGCAAAGCCGACGAGCTGCTCGACAATCGCGGCAAATACGACAAGGTCAGCGAGCTGGCCCGCTCGATGGCCGGTTACGCCGCGGCCGGAGGCAGCGTCAATTTTATCGCCGGACTAGACTTATATCCGATCCTGATGAATCACCGCGGCATGGAAGCGGAGGGAGCGCCGGGGCTCGCTCTGGCCCACTTGGTTGGCAACCGCTCGGTGTCGGGCACTCTGGCGCGCACGGAGTGGTACTCGGACCGGATCTACTACAAACTCCTTGAGCTGCAGTCCGAAGACGGCAGCTGGACTTTACCGGGCGCTGATTCCGCAGAGGGCAGCGTGGCTGCGACGTCGAGCGCGTTGATGGCGCTCGCGCCGGCGTCGGATTCGGAGCCGGCGAGCAAGGCGCTGCGATGGCTGAAGACGCAGCAGTTAGACGACGGCGGCTTCGGCGGCGCTTCGGATACGGCGCTGGCCGTCATTGCCCTGTCCGCGCTGGGGATCGATGCCTCGGAGTGGTTGACGTCGACCGGAGACCAGCCTCTGAAGGCGTTGCTGACGCGGCAGACTGAGGGAGGAGGCTTCTCCCAAAGCGAAGGCGGAACCGCTGACATGACGGCGACGGTTCAAGCCTACATGGCGTTGACCGTCTACAAGCGATTCGCCGGCGGCGAGCCGGCGCTGAACGTCATCTGGAAGCAGCCGGTCATCGGGGACAGCGTGACGGTATCCGTCGAAGGTCCGGAAGGAACTTTGGCGGAAGGGCGCGGGCAGAGCGGCGAGGCGCTGGCGTCTGCGGTCGCATTTCTGAAGAAGGCAGGCATTCCCTATAAGCTGAAGAGCGATCCGGAAGGCCGGCAGACGATCGGCGCCATCAATGGTATTGCGGACGGGCGTTACGGCGGACAAGACCGCTGGAAGCTGGCTGTGCGCACGAAGCTCGGCGGTTGGCACTTCCCCGAGAACTTCCCGGACGGACTGCGGCTCTCAGAAGGAGACAAGCTGTTCGTCTATTACGGCTCGGACAACACTGCCGTGCTTGATACGATCGGCATTGAATGGGATTTCGAAGGGCAGACGGTTCTAGGTTCTCCCATTCCCGTGGGCAAACCGTTTCAACTGTACGTCAAAAAAGCGAATCGCCGGCTCGGATACTTGATCGCGCCAGGGGTAACCGTTCGGTTAGGAGGAAAAACGGCGGTAAGCGATGCAGAAGGAAAAGTGTCGTTCGAAGCGCTCAAGCCGGGAGTATACCGCATCGAGGTGACCGGGTACCGGAAAAACGCCGTGCCGACGGTAGCCAGAGGTGATTTCACGCTGCGCGTGTTCTCGCCCGAACTGTCCGCCTACGCGGATGAGGCGCAGGTGTCTTCGTGGGCGCGGGATGAAATGGGGTTTATTTTGGCGCAAGGATATATGCAGGGCATTGACGCCAAGGGCGAGCTGCTTGCTCCGAAGCAAGCGCTGACCCGTGCGGAGTATGCCGCGCTGCTGCTTCGGCTGCTGGGAGAGGAGGCGGCGCCGAAGACGGGGAAGACATTCACGGACGTGCCGGCAGGCGCATGGTACAGCGGAACGTTGGCCAAAGCGGCAGAGCTCGGCATTACGGATAGAACCTCCGGGCGATTCGGGCCGAATCGCGCGATTACGCGCGAGGAAGCGGCTGTGATGGCGGCCAAAGCGGGACGCCTCTCCACCTATGGGAGCGCGGAGCGGATGGCGTTCTCCGACATCGACGGCCTGTCCGCCGCAAGTCGGCACGCGATCCAGGCCGTGTTCGAGCATCAGGTCATGACCGGCAGCGACGGGAAATTCGAGCCGGGGCGGACGCTCGTCCGCGAGCAGGCGGCGGCCATCCTGGCGAGGCTGCATGTCGTTATGTACGCGGACAGCCTTATTTACTAAATACGGTTTGCCTGCGCAAATAAAGGCTCCGAACCCGCCGGATTGGCGAATCGGAGCCTTCTTCATTTCTATTCGTCCAAAAGACTAGAGATGTCCTTCAGTACCTCCTCGTTATCCATGCCGTCGCCCATCTCGTATACCCGCCGAATTTGCTGCTTGGCGTCGATCAATTGCAGAGAAGTGACGTTGTGCACGAATTGGCCTTCTCCCATATTGACGACGTTGACGCCGTACTTGGCGGCAAGCTCCTTCGTTGCCGCTTCCTCTCCGCGCAGCACGTGCCAGCCGCTCATGTCCATTCCCATGCGCTCGGCGTATTTTTGCAGCGTCTCGGGCGTGTCGCGTTCGGGATCGAAGGTGACGGCCACAAACTGCACCTTGTCGCCGAATGTGCCCTGTTGCTTGAGCTGCTCTTGCAGCTGCACCATTTTGTAAGTCGTTACCGGACAGATGTCGGGGCAGCTGGTGAACATGAATTCCATCAGCACGACTTTGCCCGCATTGTCGCCGGCCTTGATCTGCCGTCCGTCCGCGTTCGTCAGCTCGAAATCTGGCGCGGCTTGCACAACGGGAAGCGAGGAGCCGGAGCCGAGAGATTGGACGACAAGATAGCCGGCGATTCCCAGAACGAGCACGGCCAGCAGGCCGGGGAACAGATAGCTTTTCAGTTTGGGATTCAATGGGTCACTTCCTTGCTTCAATTTGCCGCCCGGCGAGCGAACAGCAGACAGGCGAAAATCATCGCGAAAGCGGTCAGAGCCAGCATCGGCACGGTGAGAAAGCCGAACGCGTTCAGCACGTCGTTCATGCACGACACAGGGCCGCAGAACGGTCCGTCCGGACCGTGCGGCAGCTCCTGCACCGCGATGTGGTAGACGGAGAAGCCGGCTCCGATCGCGACAAGCGGCAGCGCGTAGGGCACGATTTGCTTCTGGCCGCGCCAGGACGCGATACCGAGCAGTATCGTCAAAGGATACATGAAGATGCGCTGGTACCAGCACAGGCTGCATGGGACAAAATGCAAGTATTCGCTCAGGTACAAGCTTCCCGCCGTCGCAACGACCGCTACCGCCCACGCGTTGAACAGCCAGGAGGCGGAGCTAGTCCGTCCCCGCATAAGCGGCACCTCCCGAACCCGTCATTCGTGCGAGGCGAGCCATGTCGTGATCGTCAGCAGCTCGTCTTCCGTCAGCCGTTTCTCGAAAGCCGGCATGCCCCGTTTGCCTTCCTTGATCGTCTTGTAGAGCTGCTCCTTCGTCATGGCCGAACCGATGTGCGCCAGTTCCGGTCCGGCGCCTCCCTGAAGCTGATCGCCGTGGCAGGAGATGCACAGCGCCTGATAAATCTGCTCCGACGCCGCCGCGTCTACAGCGCGTTCCGGCACGACGAACGCAGGGCCTTTGTCGGCCGCTTCTTCTTTCTCGGGCAGCGCCGTCGCCAGCAAGTAGATGCCGAACAAGCAGGCAACCGCGATCAACCCCGACATGATCCATTTACTCATGCGAAGTCCCCCTTAGTTTCGTTTTCACCTCCATCATAGCAATCGTCTTTTCCGCCCGCTATAGCTCTAAAGGGTCACAACAGGGCCGGGGCAGGGCGCAACCGCCATAATAAGTTCACATATTAGGCGCTTTTATAGCCCGCAAGAGTCATCTTAAACGGATGCTTTTTCCGTAAAATAGCGGTAAGGAGACATACGAGGAGGCTCAGCGATGAACGCAGCCGGATTCCGCGTGTTGGTCATCGATGACAGCAGGCAGGCGAGGGAAGGGATTCGAACGATTCTCGGAGGCGATCCGCAGTTCCAGATTGTGGCCGAAGGGACGAATGGGGAAGAAGCGCTTGCGCTGACGGAACAGTGGATGCCCGACCTGATTCTGATGGACATTCATATGCCGGACATGGACGGTCTCGAGGCGACGAAGCGGTTGAAGGAAAAGTATCCGTACGTGAAAATCGTCATCGTCACTGTATCCGACGATATCGCCCATCTGTTCGACGCTTTGAAGAAAGGGGCTCAGGGCTACTTGTTGAAAAACTTGAACCCGAGGGCTTGGCTGGAATATTTGCGCGCGATCGCCGTGGACGAGGTGCCGATGACCCGCGAGCTGGCGTTTCGGATATTGAAGGAGTTTTCCCCGGCGGCGGGGAGGCCGAAGTCGCCCGAGAACCCGCTCACCGCGCGTGAGACGGAAATTCTCGGCCTTGTCGCCAGAGGGATGTCCAACCGGGACATCTCGTCGGAGCTGACGATTTCGGAGCATACGGTCAAAAATCATCTGAAAAACATTTTGCACAAGCTGCATCTGGAAAACCGCGTCCAGCTCGCCAGGTACGCTTACGAGCTCGGTTGGATGGGGAGCAAGCCCGACCGGTAATCGCGCGGCGAGACGCTTGTCCACCGTTTGAATTGGCGGCTGAAATGCGCGATGTCGCGGTAGCCCAGCAGACTGGAAATATGATCGACGGACAGCGAGGTGTCCCGCAGCAGACGCTGGGCTTCGTCGCGGATGATTATCGACAAATACTGACGCGGCGAGACGCCGTACACTTTCTTGAACAGCCGGTTGCAGTGGGATTCGCTAATGCCAAGCTTGCGGGCGATCTCCCCGACGAGCGGGCGTTCCCCGTGCGAATGGCCGTGATAGATCGGCTGTTTGGTCGCGGCATGAATAAGGGATTCAATGCGATGGGCCGTCTCCGGGTGAGGCGGCCTTCCGTCTTCGTTCGGGTACGCGCCGCCGGACAGCGCCGAGCACAGCTTGGACAGCAGCTCGTAGAACGCGGCTTGGATGCCGGTTTTGACCGCAAGATCGAACGGTTGGTCCGAGACGGCGTAAGCGACCAGCTTGTCGAGTATGGGGCGGACGGCGGCTCCTTCGGAGGAAGTTCCGGCGATCGCGGAACGCGGGAAGGCGTCCAGCAGATGGAGAAGCGGCGGGTCGTCGATCTCGAAGTGCAGGCAGAAATAGACAAACCCGTCGGCCGAGCCGGAGCTGCTGGAATGAATGTCGGCGGGACGAATAAGAACGAAGTCGCCCGGGTCGAGACGGCAGGGCGCGCCGCCGATGACCATCGTCTGGCAGCCGCGCAGGACGTAGTTGATCTCGTACTGTTTATGCTCATGGGAAGGGTAAATCCAGTCCGCATTTACTTCCCGGGCGTGCATGAAGGAAATATGATGGGCCGATCTCAGGTCGGGAACGAATTGCTCCGAGACGCTGTTTTTTTGACCCGTGCGCATGTTGGCATCCACGAGGCTTCCCCCTTTGGCGAATGATGGAGCCTCATTATTTTAACAGATTACAGGCTCGATTTGGGTAAATAAAAGAGAGAAAAGAGCATGGATCGTCACGCCGGGCGGTGTTACTTTGGGAATAGGCCGCAAAGACCGCAAAGGAGCGAGCATATTCATGACCTTTTTTTTCAACGCGCATCATTCGCCTATAGGAGCATTCGCAAGTTTTACTCTAGGGTTTAAAGGAGCGATGGGAGGACTGGGCCTTGAGCTGGGCAAGCCGGCCGACCTTAACGTGTACGTCGGAGTGGAGGCGGACAACGGCAAGCGGCTGTACGGCGCATTGCCGTTCTTCGCAAGCGCCGTCGACGAGAGCAGGAGATACGACGTGGAGAAGGAAGCGGACGACGATAGCGCCGGTCCGCGGATTTTGCCTTATGCGGACGACGACATTCGCAGAGAGCTTCGTCTGGGCTCCGATACTTGGCAGGCGGAGGATCTCGTATTCCGCGTCTATTCCCCCGTACGTCCCGTTCCCGATCCGGAGCGTGCTTCCGAAGAAGATCTGAAGGACGCGCTGCTGCCGGCGGTGTTCGCCGAGCTGACCGTCGACAATCGCAAGGGCTCGAAGAGCCGCAGAGCTTTCTTCGGATACCGGGGCAGCGATCCGTATTCGAACATGCGCCGGCTGGACGACACGACGGACGGGAGGATCAAGGGAGTCGGCCAGGGGCTGATCACTGCGATCGCGACCGACGATCCGTCGGCCCGCTCGGCGATGGGCTTCGGCATGGAACGGATTCTCGGCGCCGAGCTGGAGGAAAACTGGACGTTCGGCCTCGGGATGACGGGAGCGATTCTGGCGGACGTGCCAGCGGGGGATATCCGCACGGTTCGCTTCGCGATCTGCTTCTTCCGCGGAGGCGTCGCGACGGCTGGGATCGAGACAAGCTACTATTATACGAGGCTGTTCCGCAATATCGAGGAAGTGGCCGGCTATGCGCTGGCGAATTTCGATCGGCTGACGGAAGCTTGCGCGTCCGCGGACGAGGAGATCGAGACGTCCGGTTTGAACGAAAACCAGAAGTTCATGCTGCGTCATTCCGTCCACAGCTACTACGGCAACACGCAGCTGCTCGCGGATAGGGACGGCAGGCCGCTGTGGGTCGTGAACGAAGGCGAATACCGGATGATGAACACGTTCGATCTGACGGTGGATCAATTGTTTTATGAGATGAAGCTGAATCCGTGGACGGTTCGCAACGTGCTCGACCAGTTCGTCGACCGGTACAGCTACGAAGATCAGGCGCGTTTTCCCGGAGTGAAGGAGCTCCATCCCGGCGGAATCAGCTTTACGCACGACATGGGCGTCGGCAACGTCTTCTCCCGTCCGTCCCATTCCTCCTACGAAATGTACGGCATCGACGGTTGCTTCTCGCATATGACGCATGAGCAGCTCGTCAACTGGATTCTGTGCGCCGCCGTATACGACGAGCGCTCCGGAGACCGGGCGTGGCTGCAGGAAAAGGCTGATCTGCTCAAGTCCTGCTTCGAGAGCATGCTCAACCGGGATCATCCCGAACCGGACAAGCGCAACGGGCTGATGGGGCTGGACAGCTCCCGCACGATGGGCGGCGCCGAGATTACGACGTATGACAGCCTGGACGTGTCGCTCGGGCAATCCCGGAACAATCTGTATATGGCCGGCAAGTGCTGGGCGGCCTACGTCGCGATGGAGAAGCTGTTCGCGCGCTACGGCTGGGCGGAACTGGCGGAGCAGGCCGGACGGCAGGCGCAGCGGTGTGCATCCACAATCGCCTCGCAGCTCAATGAGAAGGGCTACATTCCGGCGGTCATCGGCGAGGGCAACGACTCCAAAATCATTCCCGCGATCGAAGGACTGATCTTCCCTTACATGACGGGGAACGAGGAGGCGCTCGATCCGAACGGACGGTTCGCGCCGTACTTGCAGGCGCTGCGGACGCATCTGGATCACGTGTTCTCGACCGGAGCCTGCCTGTTCCCGGACGGCGGCTGGAAGCTGTCGTCGACAAGCGACAATTCCTGGCTCAGCAAAATATACTTGTGCCAGTTTATCGCTCGCCGCATTATGGGCGTCGATTTCGGCGAAGGCGGCCCGGCGGCCGACGCGGCGCATGTCGGCTGGCTGACGCATCCCGAGCTGTCTTACTGGAGCTGGAGCGACCAGATCCTCGCCGGGGAAATCATCGGCAGCAAGTATTATCCGCGCGGCGTGACCAGCGCGCTATGGCTGGAAGAATAGCTCGATAAGGGGCGGGGAGGGATGCGAAGTGAAAAAGGCGATTCTGGTCGACGATGAAGTGTTCGCTCGCAAAGGGCTGATCCGGCTTATTCCTTGGGAGAAGCTTGGATACGAAGTAGTCGGTGAAGCGGAGAACGGGGAAGACGCCTGCGCGCTGATCGAAGAGGTTCGTCCGGACGTCGTCGTTACCGATATTCGCATGCCCGTTCTGGACGGTCTGGAGCTGATCCGCAAAGTGCAGGAAAGCGGCAACGACAAAACAAACTTTATTATCGTAAGCGGATACGGGGATTTCAAATACGCGCAACAAGCCGTCCGTTACGGAGTGGCCGATTATTTGCTCAAGCCGGTCGACGAGAACGAACTGGCGGCGACGCTGGAGCGGATCGCGGCGGCCCCGAAAGTCGAACCGGCGCGGACGGAGGTCGAGTGCCGCCTCATTCAAGGGTTGGCGTTCGACCGCTTGCTGACGGGTCAGTCCGATGAAGCTTATCTGGGCGAAGCGTCCCGCATTTTGGACCTGCCGCTGGAACGTCCGCTGCGCTGCGTGTCCGTGGAGATCAACGACATCGCGTTCGACTCGAACGAGGCGCGCGGAATGGAGCAGATGGAGCGAGTTAAGCAGGCGATCAGGGAAGAAGCCGCGGCTCATTCGAACGGGAAAGCTCCGTGCTTGCTCGCAAGAAGCCTGACCGAGGTTCATTTCCTGCTGTTCGATAAGCTTGGCGTGCAGGAAATCCGAATCTTGGGAGAAAGGTTGATCCGCGCGGTAGGCGCTCACGTCGACGGAGTTCCGCGCGTGTACGCGGGCGCGATTGTGCCGTCGCTGGAGAGGGTCAGGGAGTCGTACGCGTCGGCGTCCGCGCTGGCGAGCTTCAAATTCGCCTTGGACAGAAGCGTGCTCGTCCACGAAGAGGCGGCGGGGGAATGCGTTGCTTACAAAGAGCTGGCCCCCGCCCTGTTGACCGAATTGCTCGAACGATTGGAGGAACGGGACGAGGAAGGAATGGAGAAGGCAACCGGGTTGATTTTCGACATGTTCCGCGAACAGCGCTATTCACCGGAGTCGGTGCACGCCTCGATCTCCAGATGCGTGCACGGGGTCTGCGCCGTCATTCAAAACATGCAAGGCGACGCGAGCGCCGTGACCTCGCTGCACCGACTGCTGCGAACGCAGCTGGAGCCGAGAACGCTTTACGGGCTGAAGGTTCTGTTCCTCGAATTTCTGCGGGAAAGCGCCGGCTACATGTCCGGACTGCGCAGCGCGATGACGAAAGGCGACATCGGGAAAATCAAGGCGTACATAGACAGCCAATTCGGCGAAAACCTCAATCTGAAGAGCATCTCCAAACGCTTTTATTTGAACCCGGTCTATTTGGGCCAGTTATTCAAAAAAACGTACGGCGTCTATTTTAACGAGTATTTGCTGCAAATCCGCATTGCGGAAGCGAAAAGGCAGCTCAGGCGGACGGACCGCAAAGTGTACGAGATCGCAGCCAGCGTAGGCTTCGGCAACGCGGACTACTTCGTCTGCCAATTCGAGAGAGTCGAGGGAAGAACCCCGACGGAATACAAGAACGCGATTTTGTCAAAGGCATAAAATGCCGCGTCAAGCAAAAACGCCTTCGGCGTCCTCTTGACGCTGAATCGCGTTTTTGTCGGAGGTGATTCAGAAAAGTAAAGCAAATTTTATACTTTCTGGATCACTCAAAAAAATCAAGATTCGGTGCCGACAATGATGACGCTCGTGGCGAGTCTTCCGATCTTCATGGCGCATCCGTTCCTGCAGCGGCGCTTAGTCAAGAGCGTGACAATGGGAGGGGTTAAAGGTTGAGGGGAAAAGTCGCAAGCACAGGAGCTTGTTATTCCGGTATCTATCGCAACTTGCTTGCAGAATACGGTTATGACGAGCGAGAGATCGCGGTCCGGCTGGAATCGTCCTGGGAGCTGCTCTTCGGGGACCATGAAGAGACCCGGATTTACTATCCGATAGGCGAAGACATGGGCTATATTCTGGATACCGGCAACCTGGATGTACGAACGGAAGGAATGTCCTACGGCATGATGATGGCCGTGCAGCTTGATCAGCGCGATGTGTTCGACCGGCTGTGGAAGTGGACGTACAAGTATATGTATATGAGCGAGGGAGAAAACGCGGGGTATTTCGCCTGGTCGTGCGATCCCGACGGAACGAAGCGGTCGCATGGTCCGGCGCCCGACGGCGAGGAATATTTCGCGCTCGCGCTGTTCTTCGCCTCGCACAGATGGGGAGACGGCGCTCCGCCGTTCGATTACGGGGCCAAGGCGAGGGAACTGCTGAGCGTTTGCGTGCACAAGGGAGAGGACGGCATCGGACATCCCATGTGGAATCAGCACAACAAGCTGATCAAGTTCGTGCCGAATTGCGAGTATAGCGATCCTTCTTATCATCTTCCCCATTTCTACGAGTTGTTCGCGTTGTGGGCGAACGAGGAGGATCGGGCGTTCTGGAATGAGGCGGTCGTGGCGAGCCGGGAATATCTAAAGCTCGCCTGCCACCCGGACACCGGCCTGGCGCCGGAATACGCCTTCTACGATGGAACGCCCAACGACGAGCGCGGGTACGGCCATTTCTTCAGCGACTCCTATCGCGTCGCCGCTAACGTCGGACTGGACGCGGAATGGTTTGGGGCGACGGCGTGGCAGCGCGAGGAAGTCGGTCGGATTCAGAAATTTTTCTCCGACAAGAAGCCCGCGGACTACCGTAGATACACGATCGCCGGAGAGCCGTTCGAAGAGAAGTCGCTGCATCCCGTCGGACTGATCGCTTCCAACGCGATGGCTTCGCTGGCCAATCCGGATGGAGAACACGCGAGAGCTACCGTCGAGCTGTTCTGGAGCACGCCCGTTCGCACGGGAGATAGACGTTACTACGACAATTGTCTGTACCTGTTCGCGATGCTGGCGTTAAGCGGATCTTTCCGGATCTGGCATCCGCGGAACGGCGCATAGAAGACAATCGAAGTGTTTCTCATCGCATGGGACTCTTTCATTTTCGGTAAAACGAGAGCGGCTATAAACTTGTTACGGCGAGCGAGCTGATCGCTTCCGCAACGATAGAAGAAGGGAAGATGGCATAAATGAAAACGATCGGGAACGGCTACGGCTGTTGGTTGAACTACGAATACGTCGCCGACGCTCGGTTGCGCGAAGCTTATGAGCGGCGATGCTCCCGTCTGACCGTCGTCGGAAATTCGCCGACGCTGCGGACGGTCAGGGGAGAGCTGGAGAGGGCGCTTTATGTGATGTTGGGAAAGGGACCAGAGAGCGGCGACGATAACGAGAGGCGGGTGCAAGGCATTACGGCGGGCGCGATCGGTTCGCTTGCGGCTGCCGGCATCGGGACGGAGGAGACGGGCTCGCTCGGAGAGGAAGGCTATACGATCCGCGCCGTCGCGGACGACGGAATCGTCCTGACGGCCGAGACGGACAGGGGCGTGCTGTACGCGGCGTTCCATCTGCTTCGCTTGATGCAGGCGGGCAAGAGACTGGACGGATTGGACGTGCGGGAAACTCCCGCGAACGCGCTAAGAATGCTCGATCATTGGGACAATCTGGACGGCTCGATCGAGCGCGGATATGCCGGGAAAAGCCTGTTTTTCAAGGACGGAGCCGTTACGGACGATCTGAGTCGGATTCGCGATTATGCGAGGCTGCTCGCTTCCGTCGGGATCAACGCGGTCGCGATCAACAACGTCAACGTTCACCGGCAGGAATCTTTGCTCATCACCGACGCGTACTTGCCGGAGGTCGCGAAACTCGCAGACGTCTTCCAGACTTACGGCATCCGTCTGTTTCTGAGCGTCAACTTCGCCGGTCCGATCGAGATCGGCGGGCTGAACACGGCCGATCCGTTGGACGGGAACGTCGCCGTCTGGTGGAGAGAGGCGGCGGAGCGCGTGTATCGCCGTATTCCCGATTTCGGAGGCTTCCTCGTGAAGGCCGACTCGGAATTCCGCCCCGGTCCGTTCACGTATGGACGGAATCACGCAGACGGAGCAAACATGCTGGCCAACGCTCTTGAGCCTTATGGCGGCATCGTTATCTGGCGGTGCTTCGTCTACGACTGCCAGCAAGATTGGCGCGACCGTTCGACGGATCGGGCTCGTGCGGCTTACGACCATTTTATGCCGCTGGACGGGAAGTTCAAGGACAATGTGCTTCTGCAGATCAAGAACGGTCCGATGGATTTTCAGGTGCGCGAACCGGTCTCGCCGCTGCTCGGCGGCATGACGAGAACGAATCAGCTGCTGGAGCTGCAGATCACGCAGGAGTACACCGGTCAGCAGCGGCATCTGTGCTACTTGGTGCCTCAATGGAAGGAGATTTTGGATTTCGATACTTGTGCGATTGGCGAAAATTCGACGGTCGCTCGAGTCGCTGCCGGCACTCTGTTCGGAAGAAAGCTGGGAGGAATGGCGGCGGTGGCGAACGTCGGGGACGACGACAACTGGACCGGCCATCTGCTGGCCCAGGTCAACTTGTACGGATACGCGCGACTGGCATGGGATACCGGTCTGGGCGCGGAACGGATCGCGGAGGAATGGGTCGACTTGACGTTCGGAGCAACCTCGGGCTCGGGCATCAAAGGCGAAGTCCTGCGGATGCTGCTCGAATCTTACGACATCTATGAATCCTATACGGCTCCGCTGGGCGTCGGCTGGATGGTCAATCCCGACCATCACTACGGACCGAATATCGACGGTTACGAGTACTCCAAGTGGGGGACGTACCATTTTGCCGATCGGGATGGCATTGGGGTAGACCGGACGTTAGGCTCCGGCACGGGTTACGCCGGACAGTATCATTCTCCAAATCGCGAAATTTACGAATCTGTGGAACGCTGTCCGGACGAGCTGCTGCTCTTCTTCCACCATGTGCCTTATTCGCATGTGCTCAAGTCCGGCAAGACGGTCATTCAGCATATTTACGACTCCCATTTCGAGGGAGCGGACAGAGCGGAAGGGCTGCTGCGAACGTGGGACTCGCTGAGAGGAGAGTTGGACCCCCAGGCGCACAAGGAAGTGCGCGAGCGCCTTGTGCACCAGGCGGAACAAGCGCGGGAATGGCGGGACATCGTCAACACTTACTTTTATCGCAAATCGGGCGTTTCCGACGCAAAGGGCCGTACGATCTACTAACGGAGACGGCGAAGGGGGAACAGGGATGGCGGAACTGAAAGTTCAGGAGGTCATCGACGCATTGTCGACGTTGGGCGGCGCTCCGGTCGGCGGAGCGGACCGGCTGCTCACGGGGAATCCTTCGTCGGGGGTACGGGGAATCGTCGTGGCGTTCACTGCGACGCTCGGCGTAATTGAAGCAACGGCAGATTCGGGCGCGGATTTGCTCATTGTTCACGAAGGGGCATTCTACTCTCACGACAACAATCCGGATGCGAGACTTGCGTGCTGCGCGGTTTACCGGGAGAAGCAACGCCGGATCGCGGGAAGCGGGCTGGCCGTCTATCGCTGCCATGACGCGGTGCATCGCAGCCGTCCCGACATCGTCGCGGAAGGGCTGATTCGCGAGCTCGGGTGGCAGCGCTGCATGACTCGGCATTTGCCGGCCGCTTCGATCGTCGATCTTCCTGAGGCGATGACAGGAGAGGACGTCGTCCGGCATGTCAAGGAAAGGCTGGCAGTGGTACAGGTACGAGTCGGCGGGCAACTGCCGGAGAGTTGTAAGCGGATCGGCATTCTCGTCGGCTACCGTGGCGGCGCAAAGCTTGCGGTTCCGCTTCTGGAGCGGTACGGTGCGGATATCGTGCTGTACGGAGAAGGACCGGAGTGGGAAACGCCGGAGTACGCGCGAGATGCGGCCGAGCTGGGAGAACGAGTCGCAGTCGTCGCCCTGGGCCATCTCGAGAGCGAGCAGCCGGGTATGAAGCTGTTGGCCGAGCGCCTGCGCGATTGCTTTCCGGGCGTGCCGGTCTGCTTCTGCCCGGTCGAGCCGGCATTGCGCATCATGTAGACGCGCTTGTCGGGGAGAGCAGCTAAGCGGGATGGACGTTAATCGAAAGTTTAGAACAACGTCGGGGCGCAGGTGCTGTATTGTGGGGAGTTAATCGAAAGTTTAGAACAACGTTTGGGTGCAGGTGCTGTATCGTGAGGAGTTAGTCGAAAGTTTAGGGCATCGCTATGTGGAATCTGGGGCTGTCCCATAAGTAAAGAGAGTCGTACCAAACGATAATCGATGGATGAATGTGACGGGCATCTATCTCCTTCCGATGCTATACGATCCTGAAATTTGAATTGGTTAACCCGCGGCAGGGTCATTTCAGGACCGTATAAGGCAGTTTCCAGGAGATAGAAGCCCTATTTTTTCATCGATAATCTTGTACGACCTACTTATGGGACAACCCAATGCGCTTGCTTATTCGGCGAGATGGAGCTGTCCGCCCTGTTCAATCAACGGAAGGAAGACGGGCCGTTCCAGCGGCGTCTTGTTCGGCGTATGAAGCGCCAGCATCAGCTCGCCGCCAAACGTGCGGAAGATCATGCCGTGGCCGCCGTCGCTTTCGTAGATCGGTTCGTGCAGATGCTCCCACGGTCCGTCGACTTCGCCGCTTGCGGAACGCGCGATCGCCTGTGCGTACCGGCCGCCTCGGAAGCTCGACCAGAGAAGGAGCAGCGTTCCGTCGGCGCAGCGATGGACGAACGGTCCGTCGGTAACGTAGCCGAGTCCGTTCTTGACCGGCTCGACCCAGGCGGTGTCGCGGGCGGCGAACAGCTCGACCGGCTCCCCGTTCGACCGGTCCAGCTCCGGCGACAAGGGGATCGCGCAGACGGTTCCGTTCGTTATCTGCACCCATTCATGGCAGAAGATCATCCATGGTGCGCCTTGACCGTCCACGTACAAAGTGCCGTCGAGGCATTCCCAATCCCGTGGCGTCACCGGTCCGTCGCTGTGCGGGACGAAGGGACCAAGCGGATGGTCGGCGATCAGCACCTGGGTGCCCCGGCAAACTCCGTCCGCTTTGAACGTAGCGAACATATAATACTTGCCTTGATAAGCGTGGGCTTCGGGAGCCCAGTAGTTCTTGTCCGACCAGAAATCCGCATCCGGGCGGAAAGCCGGGAACGGGCCTTCCCATTGTTCCAGGTTGCTGCTGCGATAGACGTCGAAGCCGATTCCTTTGCTCTTCCAAATATCCGGATCGGTAGATCCGTACAAATAATAGCAGTTATCCGCTTCGTGCTTCAGCACGAACGGGTCTCTCATCTGGATTTGTTCTTTCTTAAGCGTCTGCATCGTTCAATCGCCTCTCCTCTCGTGGATGGGGGAATGTTGTCAGACTAAGAGTGCTGTAGCAACGACGGCGTGATACTGGTACGAGTGCGAAGCCAAGGCCAAGGCCAAGAAAGTACCTCGGTGGAACCGAGGCAGCGAGATCGGGGCCAAAAAAGTGCCTCGGCGGAGCCGGGGCGACGAGGCCAAGGCTAAAAAAGTGCCTCGGCGGAGCCGGGGCGGCGAGGCCAAGGCCAAAAAAGTGCCTCGGCGGAGCCGGGGCGGTGGGGCCAAGGCCAAAAAAGTCACTATCCATGCATCAAACCTCACATGACAACACAGGGATCAACCATAATCCAATATTGTGATTGGGTCTCATATTTTTCCATGCCACTCTCTTCGCAGTAAGCCAAAAAATCAAAGCAGGAACAAGAGACGCGATTTTCCACAAAATTGGATATTCATTTATCGTTGCCTAACGCAGGATGACGCGCTGATTCTCTTCGACAAGCTTGACTCGATCCGTCTTCTGTCGTCCTCTAGATTTC